>CAZGDR010000018.1:0-16765 GCA_964524755.1 uncultured Spirochaetaceae bacterium | reverse complement strand
TTTTCCGTGAATGCTCGATAGAGGTTCCTCATGGTGGTTGAACCTTGCGGGATATGTGTCAAAGAAATCAACACTTCATCATCTGTAGTAGAGAGCGTAGGAGCGCCACCAGCTTCGTCTATCATATCTTGCATTGAATAGAGACCATGGTTTTGTTGCACAATGTAGCGGGCGGCAGCTACCGACCCTGTAGCAAAGACTTGGCGAGAAAAGGCCTGATGGCGGATGGAAATTATTTCATCTTGACCGGCAAAGAAGACCTCATGATCACCTACAATAGTCCCTCCCCGTAGAGCATGAATACCTATTTCATCGTGCTGGCGTAGAGCATTGACACCTTCTCGACCACACACATTCCGTAAAGAATGGTTGCGGGCCGCATTGATAGATTCGGCCAGCATCAAAGCTGTTCCGCTGGGAGCATCGATTTTGTAGCGGTGGTGCTTTTCAATAATTTCAACATCGAACCCATCTTTGAGGGTTTTAGTCGTGGTTTGTAGTAATTGCTGCATGAGATTAATACCAAGCGACATGTTCCCCGATCGAAATACCGCAATTTTCTGGGCTGCTTGATTTAAGAGAGCTAAGGTATCTTCCTCTAAGCCCGTCGTGGCAACAACTACAGGAAGTTTACGCTCTATGGCTACAGGTAGGTATGCTTTAAGCGATTTGGCAGTAGAGTAATCAATAAGAACATCAGCTTCAATCTCGCACGATTCGAGGGAAGAGAAAATGGGATATTCGCGTTCTGTTTTCATGACATCTATACCAGCTACAACCTCCATATCGTCCATGGTTGCAATGAGCTCCGTTAGCACAGTCCCCATTCTTCCGCTACATCCGTTGAGAATTACCTTAAGCATACGCCACTCCTTGTAGTAGTGATGGTCAGGATGTTATCTTATAAACAAACAATGTGCAATAATAACAAGATGTTATTTATTGGTTTTTCATATATGTTGTTAGTACCAGCCATTCAGGTGTACAAAGTTTACTGTATGTATACGGTAAACACTTATTTAGTGTCTTAAATTTGGAAATTGAGATAACACTATCTCCATGTTCATATACTCTTATATAGACAGAAGAGAGAGAGTTTTCTTGAATTAGAGGCTAATAACTCGATATTTATGTTATTATAAAAACATTTTGTTATTATTATAGACAAGATGTTGTGATTCTGGTAGACTGCCGTTCATTACTACGTGAGGATTTAGGTTGCTAAATTGGTTTTGTAATCGTGTTTAAGGATAGTAAGAGTTAGAAGTGGTTATGCCTTGGTGGTATAACACTCTCCTATCTTATATACCTTAATACAGATAGGAGAAAGAGAGATGAAAAAATTTCGAGGAGTCTATACCGCCCTAGTTACCCCATTTACAGAAAATGGGTTGTTAGATATGAAGGCGTTTAAGAATATTATTGAGTTCCAAATTGCTAACAATGTGGATGGTTTAGTTCCTTGTGGAACCACTGGAGAGAGCCCAACCCTCAGCCATGCAGAACACGACCGGGTAATTGCTACAACGGTTGCATATGCAGCGGGGAGAGTCCCTGTTATCGCCGGCACTGGATCAAACGCAACAAGTGAAGCTGTCCGTTTGTCCAAGAATGCTGAAGCCGCTGGGGTCGATGCGGTGCTATTGGTTAATCCCTATTACAATAAGCCTACCCAGAAAGGTCTCTATCTCCACTTTAAGACAATCGCTGATGCGGTAGGGATTCCTTGTATTTTATATAATATTAAAGGTCGTACAGGGGTTAACATAGAAACAGAGACTCTCGTACGCTTAGCAAATGATTGTCAAAATATTGTGGGGGTAAAAGAGGCCTCAGGTGATATTAATCAAATGCGAGATGTTATTGCCAAAGCACCAGCAGATTTTACCGTACTCAGTGGTGACGATAATATGGCTATAGACTTAATTGAAGCCGGTGGTGATGGGGTTATTTCGGTAGCTTCAAACATTATGCCAGGGCAGATACAGGCCATGATTCAGACTGCTTTGAAACAGGACTTTAAAGAAGCCCGTAAACTAGAACAACAATTGCACCCGTTTTTTGCAGCCTGTTTCTGTGAAACAAATCCCATCCCTATTAAAACAGCTATGGCTACATATGGATGGTGTAAAGAGGAGTTTAGGCTCCCCATGTGCACCTTAGAGAATGAGTCACATCGTCAATTAATTATGGATGCACTCTCTTCATTGGTCATTATTAAAGGTCAGTCAACATAAGGAAGGAATAGATATGGCAATTATTAATAAAAATTTTCGTACATTAGCAGCAGGATACTTATTTCCTGAGATTGCCCGACGGGCAAAAGCGTATCAGGATGCAAACCAAGGGATTGTCTTACATCGGCTTGGTATCGGAAACACGACAGAAGCCTTACCCCCAGCGGTCTTGGCTGGATTGCATGCCAAGGTAGACAAGTTAGGCCATAATGATACCTATTCGGGGTATGGTGATGAACAAGGCGATACGCCACTACGTGAGGCGCTAGCCAGTTATTATAAGAGTCTAGGGGTTGAAATCCTTCCCGATGAATTCTTTGTCAGTGATGGTGCTAAAGCCGACGCTGCCAATATTCAATCTCTCTTTGATCGTCGTTCTATTATTGCAATTCAAGATCCCGCTTACCCCGTCTACGTTGACTCTAACGTTGTGGCAGGAAGGTCAGGTCAGTTCGATCGCGAGAAAGGATATTATGAAAATTTTGTCTACTTACCAGGGACAGAGGAAAATAAGTTTTTTCCAGCTCCTCCCACCCAGAAAGTCGATTTAATCTACCTCTGTAGTCCAAATAACCCCACGGGAGCGGTTGCCACGCATGAGCAATTACAAGCCTTTGTCGATTATGCTATTACCCATAAAGCTGTTATCATTTTTGATGCGGCCTATTCTGAGTACATCAGTGATGAAAATCTACCAAAGACAATTTATGAAATCCCTGAAGCACGAAAGTGTGCCATTGAAATTAATAGTTTTTCTAAGTTTGCAGGCTTTACTGGTGTACGCTTAGGGTGGACTATTGTTCCGCACGAGTTAGTGGCAGAAGAGGCTAAACCAGGTGAATTGCATTCCATGTGGTTTCGACGCCAATGCACCTTTTTCAACGGAGCAAGCAATATTGCCCAAGCCGGTGGTCTTGCCGTCCTCTCCCCTGAGGGGTTAAGTCAATCACGTGCTATAATTGCCTACTATATGGAGAATGCCCGTATCATCCGCGAAGGGCTCCGTTCAGTAGGGCTCACTGTCTTCGGTGGCGATAACGCCCCGTATCTATGGGTACAAACCCCAAAAGGGATGGGATCATGGGAATTTTTTGATCAATTACTGCAGCAATGCCAAGTTATTGCAACTCCTGGATCTGGTTTTGGTCCAGCTGGTGAACACTATATTCGAGTAAGTGCTTTTGGGCATAGAGAAAATATTCTTCGTGCTGTAGCTAGTATCAAAGATAATTTAGTATTGGAGGTACGATCATGAATACGAAGAAATTACCGGTAAGTGCTGCTCAAATGCTTGAGTTTGCACATGAATGGGCCACTCCGTTTCACCTCTACGATGAAAAAGCTATCCGAGCACATGCTCGAGCTTTTATAGCTGCTTTTGATTGGGTCGATGGATTTAAGAACTATTTTGCCATAAAAGCGTGTCCCAATCCAGCTATTGTAAAGATATTGAAAGAAGAAGGATTTGGGGCTGATTGTAGTTCATTACCTGAACTTGTACTGGCTCAGCAGGCAGGTTTAACGGGTGAAAACGTTATGTTTACTAGTAATGATACCCCTGATGAAGAATTTAAAGCAGCCTTTGCTATGGATGCGGTAATCAACTTAGATGACATTACCCATATTGAAAATCTAAATCGGGTAGCGGGGATGCCAGAACTTATCTCCTTCCGTTATAATCCTGGTCCAGACCGCACAGGTAATGCCATCATCGGAAACCCTGTAGAAGCAAAATATGGAGTAACCACTGAGCAACTGATTCCCTCCTTCCAGAGAGCTCGAGAGTTAGGTGCTAAACGCTTTGCCCTCCACACCATGGTGGCATCGAATGAATTAGAGGCTTCTTACATTGTCGAAACAGCCCGCATGCTCTTTTCTCAGGCCATTCGAATTTATAAAGAGACTGGCATTCGTCTTGAATTTATAAACATGGGGGGAGGAATAGGTATCCCCTACCGTCCCGACCAGAAAGCGGTAGATCTAGAGTGGGTGAGTGCTGAGATTAAGAAGCTTTATGAAGAGATGATTGTCCCCGCTGGGTTAGACCCCTTACGTATTGTCTTTGAATGTGGACGCATGGTTACCGGCCCCTTTGGCTATTTGGTTACTAAAGTGCGCCACGTCACTCAGAAGTATAAAAAATATATTGGCCTAGATGCTAGTATGGCAGACCTTATGCGTCCAGCCTTGTATGGCGCCTACCACCATATTACGGTTGTAGGGAAAGAGCCGCAGGTTGAAGATGATATCTATGATGTCACTGGATCGTTATGTGAGAACAATGATAAGTTCGCCATTGATCGTCAGTTACCAGCTGTCGAACCTGACGATGTCTTAGTCATTCACGATACTGGTGCACATGGACATGCCATGGGTTTCAATTATAATGCAAAGTTACGTTCAGCCGAATATCTATTGCAAGAAGATGGCTCTCTGCGTATGATCAGACGAGCAGAGACGATGGATGATCTCTTTGCTACTCTAAATTTTTGAGGTGATCAATGGCTCATATATTTCCTGTCCGTGTCTATTATAGCGATACCGATGCAGGGGGGATTGTCTACCATGCACGGTATCTCGATTTCGCTGAACACGCCCGCACCGAATTATTACGCTCTATTTCAAGCGGACATCAGGGACAAGCAGAACGCATGGCCCTTGAAAAGCTAGCGTTTGTCGTCAAATCAGTGACGGTGGAGTACCATACACCAGCTTTGCTCGATGACCTCCTTGAGGTTCATACCACCGTTGAGCAATCTAAGCGGTTTTCCATGGTGTTTTTACAACGGGTTTTGCGAGCAGGTGAAGAGGTGGCCACACTGCGAATAAAAGTTGGTTCTATCAACTTGGAAACACATTCGATAGAACCAATTGAGCCTTGGATAACAGAGGCAGCAGCCCGTTTATAGATACGCTAAAGTACCGTTGGTGTAATAGGGACACTTACTAGAGCTCCCGCTGAACCCACCGAACCAATTAACGGAATACTTACCACTATGTCATAACGGTATGTTCCAGCGTCAACAGCAGGAATAGAGAGTTCATTAGTGGTAGCGCCGGCAATGGGGACACCCTCTCGGTACCATTGTACGGTCATGCCATCAATTGGGTTTTGTGGCACAAATTCTAACACCGCGGCCTCTCCAGCAGAGGGTTGGCTGGGAGTGATAGTTATCGTCCCTTCAATAGGTACGGTGGTAGTATCGATAATGGAGATAGTGCCCGAATCGATTACTTTACCGATTTCTAACATACGGGTGGCCTGTGATGTAGTTTGATCTATGATACGTAAGGTTTCCACAAATCCTGAAATAATTTCACCATCTGTTTGTAAATTTACTAACACTGAATAATAACCTGCAGCAAGCTGTGCCTCAAATTCTGCCGTTCCAGCAATGAAGTCAACTTGTTCAATTACCCCTTCTACAGGATTTCCCTGCAGGTCTAACAGAGTTACAGAGATAGTAGAATCGACAGTCGTTTGCACAGGGTTCCAATTGCAAACTAGGTTAAAAGTACCCGTACCGACTTCGCTGTCAAGGACGATTTGGGCGGTATTGTTCTGGTTTGAGACATGAAGAGAAGTACTGCCAGAGGCGATAGGAGTCCCTGTACTATTAAACCCCGTAGCGTTGAAATCCCAATCTCCTACCAACAACGAGTGGATGGTGATAATTTCATCCTCTGACGTTATGGGGTCTAGTACTTGAGCGTCGGGGCCAGTCCCACTAATCATGAACGAGGTGATTTTTAAAGGAACACTTCCTGCAGGATCAATATTCCTACTTCTGAATCTCTCTTCACTGCGCAATGATAATTGAAGTGAGCCTTCCGTGCCTAGAGAACTGTCACTACAGCTGAAAAACAGGGGTAGCAACAGAAGAATAATACAGATACTAGAGAGATAGAGTCCCTTCGTGAGGTTGTGTAGCATGGTTTCCTCCTATACCACTGTGAAAGTGGGTATAAGAAGAATCAGTTTGTTTGGCCTTTTGCTTCATTTTTAACAAGTGGACAATAGCCTCATGGCCAAGGCGTAGTCCAAACATGCCGGTGATGCTTGGTAAACTCCCTAACACCTTACGCGTTCTGCCGCGTTCAAGAACTTGTTCGTTGAATTCTGTGAGAGTTTCCTCTTCAGGATCTTTATAGTTGTACACGATGGGTTCACATGAAAATACTGTCATGATTCCCTTTCCAACTCCACGTCGGCGCAATTTTGTGCGTACTTGTTTGGCTAAAGGGCAACCGAAAGTCTCCATTAAATCTCCAGTGAAGATTTTAGAAGGATCGGTGCGCAGGGCAGCTCCCATACTCGATAACGTGGGGATTCCCCGTTTCCAGGTTGCTTCAAGGAGGGCTAGTTTGGGGTTTAATGCATCGATAGCATCGATAACTAAATCTACAGGTTGAGCTAAGACTGTTTCTAGTGTATCGCTATGAGCAAAAAGGTCGAGCACTTCTACGGTTGCTTCAGGATTTATATCTAAGATTCGTTGCTGGGCAACCAAGACCTTCTTTTGGCCAAGAGTTGAATCAGTGGCTAATAATTGACGATTGATGTTAGTGATACCAATAGTGTCGAAATCTACTATTCGTAGGTGTCCAACACCACTACGAGCGAGCACTTCAAGGGCATAGGAGCCTACAGCTCCCATTCCAACGACTACTACATGAGATGCGGCTAATGTTGGTAAGGTGTCATCTCCTAGCAGTCTACCAATGCGCAAGAATCGATGCGAGTTCATCGAGGCGTTCCTCCAAGATTTCAACTTCCACTTCGAGCAGTTGTGCAATCTGTTTATAGTGGTTTCTCATCATAATTTCATAGGCAGCTGGACTAGCTTTCTTACCCGGAATGAAAGGGAAGTCTGATTCTAAACAAAAAGGAACATCAATATCATACATCCGTTTTCCGATTCTAGTTTGTTGCATCCAAAGTCGTGGTCCAAATGAGACATAGCAGCCACGTTGATCTAGTTCATGCGCAACTTCAACGGAGCCTAAAAAACCGTGAATGATCACAGGAACTGTTACGGGATGTGCATCTAAGATATCGTAGAGATTGGTCATCGATCCCACATGATGCATCACCGCAGGACGCCCCTTCTCATTGGCAAGGTGTAATAAACGTTTAGTAAGCGAAATTTGTTGGGTAAGTGGAAAAGCCTCTATATAGCGATCGTCAATGCCGAATTCACCAATATACCCCGCCGGATCGGCCTGCAGAAATTCGCTGAGTTGAGTAATGTAGTCCTCAAGTTCTTGGTTAGTAAACGAGTTTGTAGCCAACCATTGAGGACTTAGGCCATACCCATGTTTCCACAATGGATTATGGGGAAGTTCCTGCAGAGTTTTCCACTCAGAGGGTGAATAGGTTGCCAACCAGATGTGCCAATCCTGTGGTAATGACAGCTCGCCTTCTAAGGGGAGGTGTCGGTGAATATCTAACACTAATATTTCCTTACAATTTTAAAACTATAGCAGTTTAACGATGTTCATCATAAACGACAAGAGCATTGTTAGGGATCTAATATGAGAAATGCAGTATTTCTAATAAGTAGGTTTAGAATCAGTTTAGAATTCATCTATAATTGCATGGACTGTAGTTCGAAAGGCTTCTTCTTCGGCGAGGCAAGCAACACATGCTTGAGCCAAAGCAGCGTGATCTTTAGCTCTCCACAACGGTTCAACCATGGCTCGCATGTGCTCTTCGGTCACTCTAGCTGCATCTGCTATGTGTTTTCTAGCTAAACCGGATGTGCTTAGAACTGCCTCTAAGTTCTTTGTTCTTTGCAAGGCAAACGGATAACCGAAGGAGAGCTCAGCAAAAGGAGATGTCGTAAAGGCCTCCGGCGAAAGAGCGAAGGGGATGAAGGGGTTAAAGATTGGGATGGGGGAACCAGTAAAGTACACTAGGGGGACACCTTCATGGTATTCTACAATCATGGAAGCAGTAGTGCGACTCATGACCAATCCTTTTGCATCCATGCAAATTGAGCGCATACTGTGATCAAGCGATTCAACCGAACCTTCGTTATAGCGGAGGATGGCAGCCATCGCCTCCCAGTCCATAAAAGAGCCGCTACTTAAGGTATGGGTAAGTTTCTGACGCTGGTGACCCTTGGTGAACCAAGGGTGGATCTTGCTCGCATATGTTTTGGAGAAGTTGGTTTGAGACGAGATGGTCAAAGAGTCGCCTAGGCTGTAATCATCTTCGATGGTGTAAGCATTCGAGATGGAAGCGTGCTGCTCTACTTTACGCGCCACCCACCTAGTCGCAGCTGTCTCCATAACAAAAGCAGTTGTCGGATCGGCAATGAGGAATGAGTTGTGGTACCTAAGCGTGCCTGAATAGCTCCCATTACCTCCCTGTCCAAAGGTCTTTAATAGGTTGGCAATATCGTGAACTGCTTCCTCGGCCGAGGAGGCGGTGTGTAGTGTGAGGCGCAGGATGTCCATACCTAACAGGCCCTGAGAAGGGGGCGGTCGTTTAGCAAATACCGCTTCATTACCGATGACGACACCCTTTTCATTTATCCCCATTTCAGCGCCCCACATCCATGCGGGACGGCTGATGAGGGCTTTGTAATGAAAGTCCATACTTTCAGCCGCTTGTAAAAGTTGTGGATATTGGAGTGTTTCGTAGTATTTTCGGTGTTCGGGATGAGTAGATTGTTCTAACCCTTCTGTAGCTGTACAATACTGGATAATTTGGACTTCACCTGGGTCTCTATCTGAATTTTTCGCAAACAGCCAGGAGTTTGTCCCCGGCTGTTTTACGATTACCGTGTCACACATCTTAGAATTTAGGTTGCCAGTTGTGGCAGTAAGGGGTTGATCCCTTATTATCGTAGTAGTCCTGATGATATTCTTCTGCCGGCCAGAATGTAGTGGCGGGGCGTAATTGAGTGGCTATTTTTAATCCTTTATTTTCTAGAATTTGAATTAACTGTACGCTTGTATCATATTCAGCTCGACTGCGATAAAAAATAGCCGAAAGGTATTGGTTACCAATATCTGGTCCTTGCCCATCAGCTTGAGTTGGGTCATGGATTTCAAAAAAGTATTTAGTTACATCTTCGTAGCTGATCACGGTTGGATCATAAAGCACTTCTACAGCTTCCAGGTGGCCCGTAGTGTGGCTCAGCACCTCCTGGTAGGTCGGATTTGCTTTCTTCCCTCCAGTATAACCTGAGGTTACTTCAAAGACTCCGGGAAGTTTTTCAAGTAAGTATTCAACACCCCAGAAACAACCCCCGGCATACACAGCTTTAGCCTGTGGCGGACCTGCTCTGAATTCTAATGAGATTGAATTAACACAATGGCGCGTGTTTTTATCTGTGAGGCGTTCACCTAAAAATACGTGACCTAAGTGGGCATCACAGGTGGCACAAACGATTTCAGTACGTCTACCATCGCTGTCTGGATAGCGTTTTACTGCATTTGGCAACTCATCATCAAAAGAGGGCCATCCACAGTTTGAGTGGAATTTATCTGTAGAGACATAGAGGGGAGAGTCACATTGGCGACAGTAATACGTTCCCTCATCTGTTTTATCGGTATAGGTGCCGGTAAAGGCACGTTCTGTCCCCTTTTGTAAAATAACGTGTGATTCCATGGCATTGAGCTGGTTGAGCAACTCAGCTTGGATCGGTTGGTAAGGGAACCGTTCTTCGATAGTATTTTTTGGCATAGGAAAATCTCCTTTAGTTGATTCGGCTTGTTCAGATTTCCCTGTAGCGGATAAAGGACTAAGAGAAACAAGAATAAGTATGACGAGACCTAGCGTGCGAAAAGTTTGTTTTTTCATTTCTACTCCATCTAGGTCTAATATATCACTTTATCTTGTAATAAGCATCACCAAAATTTAGGAAAGATAGGCCAAACCTTTTTCTGGTAGTCTCGGTACTCACTATATTTGTTTTTAGTTATCCACTCAGTGAAGGTGGTAGAACCAATAAACAAGAGGGTGAGTAAGAGTGGACCCCCAATAGTCCAATGGAAGAAACTTCCTCGACTAAGAGCACTCATGATATAGAAACTCCACCAAACCCCTAATTCTCCTAGGTAGTTAGGATGGCGCGAGTAGGCGAATAGGCCTGTAGTTCTAAATCCTCGCTCATAATCACGGCTAAACTCATCTCGTCGCGGAAGTACATTATATTTTGACTGTTGAAATTCGTATTGTTGTTGATCGGCTATAGTTTCTAGAACTAGAAAGCCAACCATTAAGAGCGCTGCTATGATAGTCCCAAAAGTTATGGGGGCAGAAGTCAAAGAAAGTGAATAGAGCGGGATGGTAAAACAGATAAAAAGAAATTGTTGGTACAAGGCAATGAATCCAAAATTGAATAATTGCCAAAGAACAGAATTATCTAGTATCTCTTTAAGGATAGGCCAACGGTAATCTTCACCACCAGTATAGCCACCACGTCGCGCAAAATTGAGGGTGAGGCGAAGACCCCAGACAGTTACCAAGATTGCTGAGAGTGTCACCAACGGGGAAAAGGAACCAGCATAAGCGTATATCCAGGCAAGTCCAACAGGAACGGTACTCCAAAGTCGGTCTGTCCATGAGTAATCACCCGTGATGAGGGCAAATACAAAACTTACTATCACATTGAAAGCAGTGATTACGGCGACTGTTTTTAAAGGCCCCTGCTCAGCAACAGGGAAAAGCATGAGGCCCATAGCAAAACAGACAATAATAATTACAAAAAACGTAACGATTGTTTTTCCTGTTATATTCATAATGATAGTATAATAAAAGACTTTTACTACGGCAATAACCTTCAGAGTTGTATATTAATATATCAGTTTTGACGCATTTTGGACAAATTTGTACTGATGATGAGATGAAAATCACACACTCTTTGCCCGTTAATGTACCGATATTTTTAAACCGTCTTCATTGCCAAGGTGTTCATGAGGCTGCTTATTATCAGAAATCATGCATGTAGTAAAAGCCAGCTGTGCATATTAGTATTGTTACAATCAGGTTACCGAGGACTCATAAATTCCTCTAATTGATTCTGTAAGTATGGTGTTAAATTTATCCTCGGTTTGTTGTGCCCTCAGATCTTGGACAAGAGCACGTGAGAAACTGGCAATGAGGCCATGGTTTTTAGCTAATAGTTTATTAGCCTCTCCGCGGCTGTAGCCTCCTGAAAGTGCCACTACCCGTACCACATGTTTTTCATGTTGTAAGTCGGTGTAGAAATTGGGTACAGTGGGGATGGAGAGTTTAAACATTACTTTATCTGCAGGCTGGAGGAGGGCAAGTTGTTTGAAAATCTCTTCCTTCATAATGGTTTCAGATTTTTGTTTATCTTTACTGAATATATCTACTTCAGGTTCTATAATGGGAATTAAGTCCGCCTTCAAAATAATCTTTGCTATTTCAAATTGCTGTTCTACTATCTTCTTGATACCTGCTGGATTTGCTTCCTTGATAACTGACCGCATCTTAGTTCCGAAAATTCCATTTTTTAGAGCGCGAGCAAGCAAAGCATCCAAATCTGGCATAGGTTTCATCAGCTGGACTCCCTCTGAGAGTTCAGAGAGACCCTTATCTACTTTGAGGAAGGGTACAATCTGTTTAGTTTTCCAAAGGTATTCAGCTGTGGGTAGCCCCTCTATGGTGCGACCCATCGTATTTTCAAATATAATAGTGCCAAGGATATGATCTTTTGTAAAAGCTGGGCTTGTGATGATTCTTGAGCGCATGGCGTGGACAAGGGTAAACATCTCATCCTCATTGGTATAGGAGTCCTCTGGTACGCCATATTGTAATAATGCCTTGGGTGTACTGCCACCACTTTGGTCTAATGCTGCAATAAATCCTTTTCCTGTTTTCATACGCGCTAATTGTTCTGTGTTCATACGTTCTCCTTTTACCAACCGATATATCCGATTGGTACACTTTGAACATACGAAGATGTTTTTGTTAAAGCAAGTAAATGGCGTGATTTGTTTTTGGCCTTTGATTTGCCTTCACCTTACAGGAGTCAGGCAAAGGAGGGGGGGAATCTAGTTTTTAAGGGGGGAAGGATGGTTTTAGCTTTGTAATGCACGAAAAAGAGACTTGTATATAATCTCTCGGTATTAAAGGTCTGTTATTACAAGTTGAATGAAGATACCTACTGGTTATTCGGATTCAGGAATGGTGATTTCACCACTTAACCATTTATCCAAGGCATCTTTACTGAAGCGCCAGTTGCCTCCAACTTTCTGGCAAGGAATTTTGCCATTACGCGCGAGCACATAGATTGTGGATTCCGCAATCTTTAAGTATCTAGAACACTCTTGTAAAGTAAACACGGGGCTATCTAATTTTGACATAAAGATATTATTAACTAACATTTATAAAATATCAACTACTTTTTAACTAGATTGTTAACATTAAATAGTATTATTTAGTAGTAATAGGTGTTAATTAGTAGCGGAAAATGTTGAAAAATAGTTTAAAAATAAATAATATGTTGTTTATTGATTATTTTTGATAGACAGTATGACTCTACTATGATATTCTATCGCTAGGTGGAAATCTTTGAGTTATACAATTTCCTTTTGGAGCTTTAAAGTGTGGATTCTCATTGGGGAACACACTTAAAGCCCAAACAAAGAGTGAGTCAATTTATTCCCTGTAAAGACAAGGGTTTTTCGCAGCGCTTATCAATCATCGTTATAGTAGTGTATTGGTCTTAAAAGTGTTGGATGGAGGTTCCACTCAACTCATCTTTCTTATTATGTGGGGAGAATTTCTCCCGTTAAGGAAAAATTATGAAAAAAGCTTTATTGGTCCTCATTCTTATTGTCTGTAGCGTGTTTGCTCTGTCAGCCGCGAAATATGATAGGGCTGATGGTTTTGCTATTGGACTCAGTGCAGGATACCCAGTCGCCGGAGTGGCCTTCAAATACGGCATGCGAGATTTTAGAATGATTGGTACGGTCGGGTATAATTATAACAAGAATGTTGCTATTGAAGGTGGGGTTCAATATGACTTAACTCGTTTCAATCTTGATAGACTCCCATTTTATTTGAATATTGGCATTACAGGAGCTGTAACCTTTAGTGAAAAACTCCATAGTGTTTCAATCAATGTTCCGTTTGGCATTTCCTATTATTTCCTGAATGCACCGATTGAATTATTCTTTAAATTAACACCAGGTGTTAGAATTTTACCGGCTGATGTAGAACCTGACTTCGGAGCAGCCATAGGTATTTTATTTTACCTTAATAGGTAGGAAATCCTTATAACATCTTACGATAAAAGACCACGGGAATTACTTCCAGTCAGGACTGAGCACATGCAGGACCTGCTAGCTAAAATTGACTTGATGTAAAAGTGAAGAGAGCCTGCGTAGAAATAAAGTCAGAGCAGAATACTAAATGATACACCAAACAAACCTTTTATTAGTAACAGTAACTCTTCTCTGTTTCTCTGATTTTGTATACTCTACCTACCATGTCGGTAGTTAAAGAACGAACTAATCTAATCGCCCGTTTCCAAATCATCACCGCGATGGTGTTTTTTGGTACAATCGGTATTTTTGTCCGCTATATCCCTTTGTCTTCTGCTGAGACGGCCTTGTGGAGAGGGATTATTGCCTTCTTGATACTCTCTATCGTTATGGTAGCCAGTGGCCAATTAGCTGGGTTATCGAAACACAAGAGCAAGCTAGGGAAACTGTTTTTTTCAGGTGCGGCGATGGGAATTAATTGGATATTTCTGTTTGAAGCCTACCGATATACAAGTATAGCACTAGCTACACTAAGCTATTATTTTGCTCCAACCATCGTTGTCATTGTTAGTTCCATACTCTTTAGGGAGCGACTGACTACCAAGCAGATTCTTTGTTTCATAGTATCAAGTGCAGGCTTAGTGTTGATTATAGGGGTGGGAGGTGGCGGTGCAAATGATGTTATTGGAATCCTCTATGGTCTTGGAGCAGCTGTTCTCTATGCTTTGGTAATCTTAACCAACAAAGCTGTCAAAGAGATTGATGGTTTGGCTAAGACATGGATTCAATTTGCGGCTGCAATTTTTGTACTGCTACCTTATTGCTACTTCACTGGTGGTTTCCATATTCTAGAGCTTCAAAGAACTGGACTTGTGAATCTTCTGATTTTAGGGGCAGTCCACACTGGCATCATGTATTATCTATATTTTTCTGCAATTGCGCACCTAAAAGGGCAGCAAGTGGCTATCCTTAGTTATATCGATCCAATAGTTGCAGTAATACTCTCCGTCGTAATCCTGCATGAGGCTATCACAGGTCTACAACTGTTAGGAGGGCTCTTGATTCTCGGTGCAACCATGGTCAATGAACTTAAAGTGAAAACTGTTGCTGCATGACGTGAGAACTTCTCTAGTGAAGTGGAGCAGCTTTGAACCACTGTTAGACATCGTAGAGGCAAACAATAGCGATTGTTCAAGACGTTAACATCTCTCAAGTTAGAGCTTTCTGCTATACCATTCATCTAATTTCAATTACACAATGGGGTTTTATCCGGCCAATTAGACAATAGTGTGTTTTTGCAATGGTAACAGTAATCGAGTAGGCGGAGCTGCTTCCCAGTCTGGTTTTTGGTCAGACTTGTGAAACAGCTCCTTCTTAGAGTTTAGTCTTCTGTTGCCATGAAGGCATCAAATTCTTCGAATACTGCTTCATCGGGATTCTTTTCTAGCAAGCTGAAAACAATCATGCAGAGAGAGGCAATAATGAAACCGGGGAGAAGTTCATAGACATCAAAAATGCCTCCTGAAAGCTGTTTCCACACCAAGACGGTAATTCCACCACTTAGCATAGCTGCCAAGGCACCATTGCGGCTCGCGCGTCTCCAGAAGAGAGAGGCTAGGATGACTGGTCCGAAGGTTGCTCCAAACCCTGCCCATGCATAGCTCACGATATCGAAAATGGAAGAGGTCGGATCCATTGCTAAGAAGATAGCAATAATAGTGATAACGACAACTGTGAGTCTACTGACTAACAGAGTCTCTTTGTCAGAGGCGTTTTTACGGATGACTGCTTTATAGACGTCCTTAGAGAAGGCAGAGGAGGCAACCAGCAGTTGGCTGTCTGCGGTACTCATACTTGCTGCAAGAATAGCACAGAGGAAGAATCCAGCAATGAAAGTTGGGAAGATTTTCTGCATACTGTTAATAAAGACCGCTTCTGCTGCACTCTGTGAAGCATAGGTGAGGGGAAGTAAGAACACTTTTCCAACTACACCAATCAGAAGAGCTGCTGCCATAGCAATAGTTACCCAGACCATGGCAATTCTGCGACTCGTTTTGACTTCATGATTGCTACGTATGGACATGAATCGAACGAGAATATGGGGCATGCCGAAGTAGCCTAGGCCCCAGGCAAGAGCACTGAGAATTTCGAGGAATCCATAGGTGGTTCCAGGTGGGGTGATAAACGGGTTGATAAAGTGTTGCCCAAATTGGCTAAGTTGCTCAAAGGTGTGTGCTGGTCCTCCAATAGCAAAGACAGCGATTACTCCAGTGGTAACCAAAGCAAAAAACATCAAGGAACCTTGTAAGAAGTCGGTTGCGACCACAGCAAGGTACCCTCCTAATAGGGTGTAGCCTAGGATGACCACGACTCCTAAGAAAAGTGCTACATAGTAGTTCATTCCAAAGACAGAGGTGAAGAGCTTTGCCGAAGCAAGGAAGCCACTAGCAGTGTAGACGATGAAGAATACGAGGATAATGATTGAACTAATGGTTTGCAGGATTTTACTCTTGTCATGAAACCGATTGGTAAGGAACTCTGGAATCGTAATTGAGTCCTTGGCATGAATAGAATACTTACGCATCCTTTTAGCGACTAGCAACCAGTTTAGGTAAGTTCCAATTAGGAGTCCGACTGCAGTCCAAAATGCCTCTTGGAGTCCGGTGAAATAGGCAAGACCGGGAAGGCCCATCAATAGCCACCCAGACATATCGCTAGCTTCAGCGCTGAGAGCGGTGAACCAAGGCCCGATGGATCGACCACCTAAAAAGTAGTCACTGGTAGATTTCGTTTTTCTAAAGGTGGAAAACCCAATAGCAAGCATGAGACCCAAGTAGAGAGCGAAGGCTAAAGCCGTAACAAGTTGATAGCTATTCATGTGTACAATTCTCCCAACAATAATATATTGGTCTAGATTACCGATTGTAAAACAAGGTGACAAGGGTAAATACACAATAAATTGTAAAAATGTTGCATAAATATGCAAGTTAGTGAGTTTATATTGGTATTTCTTGATAAAGACGAGTTCCTTTTGTTCAAGAAAAAGCAATTATAGGGGAACTAAACGTATGAATTCTAATGGATAGGGAGAAGGAGTAACTCTTGAAAGCCCATTTTCTGAAAATTCAATTTTTTATTAAAATCAGTAACACTAGCAATTGTATGTTTGCATTGTATTTTCAATCTAAAATATCCTTATTTTTTATTGTATAATTTTGTAGAAAAACTATTGTGATGGGAAAGATCATTCACTATACTCATCGCTAACTATATTATTGTGT
>CAZGDR010000017.1:3797-35297 GCA_964524755.1 uncultured Spirochaetaceae bacterium | reverse complement strand
GATGTATATAATCCTGCTTTTGATGTCACTCCTCATCAAAATGTGACCGGCATTATAACTGAGAAGGGTATTATTTATCCCCCATTTACGGAGCATATAAAAATAATTAAAAAAGAGATGGTAGTGTAAAGCATGATTTTCCTAACTACTGCATTTGCTGTACTATTCCCCCTATTTGGGAAGATTGCGATTGGGTACGGATTAAAACAGGTTAAGTTGATTTCAGATAGAGCTTGCCGAGAGATGAACAATATTATTTTCCGTATATTTATTCCGGCTTTGTTGTTTTCCAACATTTACAACACTAACTTTGACGAAATCACCTCGTATAGGCTACTTGGCTTTACACTGATAGCGATGTTGGTGATGTTTGTCTTCTATATGATACTCATCCCCCTCCTTGTTAAAGAAAACAGTAAACGAGGCGTGCTTGTGCAAGGTATCTGTCGCAGTAACTTTATCTTTTTTGGTATTCCTATGGCCACAACCATCTATGGTGGCACAAGTGCGGGCTTAGCTTCTTTAATGATCGGAGTTGTGGTACCACTTGTCAATGTAACTTCTGTTTTTGCCTTGGAGTACTTTAGAGGGAAGACTCCTGATTATGCAAAAATACTTAAAGGAATCGTCTTAAATCCTATTATTATTGGCGGCTTACTAGGATTTCTTTTTTCACTGCTGAGTATCCGCATCCCTGCCCCGATAGGAGATCTTATAGATGATGTGGCCGGCATTGCCACCCCTCTGGCCCTCATCGTCCTTGGTGCTTCAGTCTCTTTCTCGTCGATTAAAACAAATCTCAGGCCCCTTTTAATCGGAGTTTTTAATCGATTGGTCATTGTACCTGCTATTGGCCTTCCGATTGCCATATTTCTCGGTTTTAGAGGTGTAGAATTAGTTCTCCTCATGTCATTGTTCGCCTCTCCGGCTGCTATCACATCATATACGGTCGCCCAGCAGATGGATGGAGATGCTGAACTAGCAGGACAATTTGTGGTGTTCAGTACCGCTTTTTCATTAATAACCCTTTTCTTTTGGATCGCAGGATTAATGGCCTTAGGCTATTTTTGATTCTAGGCTCTGCTATATACCTTTTGACAAACGGGCTAATATGGTGAATATTGTAAGCCAAGGAGATGCCAGTGTTATACCTACGTTGTACTAGAAAACTAATTGACCGTATCGGTCAACCTACTCAAGTAGTGCCAGAATCCACAGATTCTCTGTTTACTTGGTATGCCCATATTATTACCATAAGACGACGTAACATGTTGGTTATTATGAATACTTCCAATAGGTTTCCCTTGATTGCTTATGGTCTTAAGAAAAAGGATTTCACTAATGTTTCTGATCTAGTGAAATCACTTATCGAAAAAAGCTTTTCTAAGTTAGGTATTAATCCAGTCATCAAAGCCCACTATCTCGAAGAAGCTAGCACTGTAACATTACTTCCTGCTACTGATAGAAGATCTATAACCAACTTGAATCAGGCCGCCAGTTTGCTTAAACGGATAGCTTCTGATAGCCATCCCGACTTCGAGTTTGATGTATCTCATGCAGAGACCATAATGCAAAAGTACATAGGTACAATAGGTTCTGAAGTAAATATTTTCCTGGACCAACTGCTTAAAGATCTCTCTACACGCTATGATACTAACGCAGTTAGTTGTCGTGCCGTTTCTCTGCGGGTAACACTCGAACTAGGAGAACTTTCAGCTTGGCGTCACCTTATAGTCCCTGAGCATCACACCTTTGCCAACCTCCATTCTACCCTTCAGAAAGCTTTTAGCTGGAAAGACATGCATCTCCATGAATTTATCTGTTATAAAGAAGATCGTCCTCTCCTCTCAATTGTTATGGGCTTAGATGAGTTTTCGGAACTAGCCCGCTGGGAACAGAAGGATGAAAGAGAAGTCTTGCTCACCGATATCCTCTATAAAATGGATAAAATTGAATATATGTATGACTTTGGCGATGGTTGGATCCATACGATTGAAGTCCTTGAAACAGTCGAAGATTACGATAAAACTCATGCTACTTGTATCGCAGGAGGAGGAAATGCCCCACCTGAGGATGTGGGTGGTGCTCCAGGCTATAAAGAATTTCTTCAGATTATAAACAATCCTGAACACCCTAAACATAATTCCCTTAAACACTGGGGGATAGAACAAGGGTATCAAGAATTCTCTATCGCAGAAATAAATCTATATTTACGATTTTTGTAACGAGATAATTCTTATTGACCATCACTGGCACTATATTTTTTATTCTTATTTCGCCTAATTATTCAATGTAGTAATTACATGAATTTTCTGCAGTTAATTTTATGATATCCCTCTATTTTAACGTATCAATTGCGCATATTGATTCTTTATTGCCGTAGTAGTTACAACCTCTACTCTCTGCTTTATCTTGTTACCCATTTACCAAACAACAGCTCCTATTTTATAGTAAAGCCAGTTTATATGGAGGAGTTACCTATGCGAGAAATAACAGCGGCACTATTTGCGAAAATTCAACGCGATGATCCTTATCAGGCTGAATTTCAGCAGGCAGTTCAGGAATTCCTCCTTAGCGTCGACAAAATCATAGATGATTTGCCCCATGTGGTGTATCACAAGGTGCTTGATCGTATAATTGAACCTGAACGCACCCTTATATTCAGAGTTCCCTGGACTAATGATGAAGGAGAATTGCAAGTCAATCGGGGCTTCAGAGTCCAAATGAACAGTGCTCTTGGACCTTATAAGGGGGGATTGCGTTTCCACCCCTCAGTTAATTTGAGCATCATTAAGTTTTTAGCTTTTGAACAGACTTTCAAGAACAGCCTTACTGGCTTACAGATGGGAGGCGGTAAAGGAGGCGCTAACTTTGATCCCAAAGGCAAAAGCGATGGAGAAATCATGCGTTTTTGCCAAAGCTTCATGACAGAATTAAGTCGCCATATAGGATCAGATACCGATATCCCTGCAGGTGATATTGGCGTTGGAGGACGCGAAATAGGGTACCTCTACGGCCAATACAAACGCTTAAGGAATGAATTCACCGGTGTATTAACCGGTAAAAGCCCCCTGTGGGGAGGTTCTTATATCCGACCAGAGGCGACCGGGTATGGATTAGTCTACCTAGCTGCAGCCATGCTGCGCGACAACAATGATGATTTTGTTGGCAAGACTTGCTTAGTTTCAGGTAGTGGTAATGTGGCCCAATATACTGTAGAAAAACTGATCAGCCTTGACGCCAAGGTAGTGACCCTCTCCGATTCAACTGGTTGTATATATGATCCCTCGGGGATTGATGCTCACAAACTAGACTTTGTTAAAACGTTAAAGAATGTGACGCGAGGACGAATAGCGGCCTATGCTTCCAAATTTCCTGAAGCTCAATACTACCCAAGAACCGGAACTGAAGGGACAAACCAAATTTGGAAATTTCCAGGAGATTGCGCCTTTCCCTGTGCTACACAGAATGAAATACAGGCACAAGATGCCCAAAACCTTGTTGACGGCGGTATTACCCTCGTTGCAGAGGGGGCTAATATGCCAACAACCCTCGATAGTGTAGCCATCTTTCAAGATAACGGAATTCTCTTCGCCCCCTCTAAGGCTGCCAATGCCGGAGGAGTCTCAGTCAGTGGCTTAGAAATGGCCCAAAATAGCTCCCGCATTCAGTGGACTGCCTCGAAGGTTGATGCCCAACTGCAATCTATCATGCAAGAGATTTATACCACGATTAAGGAGACTGCAAAGCGGTATGGCAGTGAAGGTAATTTAGTTGATGGGGCAAACATCGCTGGATTTTTAAAAGTGGCCAATGCCATGATTGATCAAGGCTATGTATAAAAGCGAGCTTGCATTGCAATAAATTTAGGATCGCCTAAAGAACGTTCATGGCGAGGCGTATCGATTCTCAGCGTCTCTAAGATTTGCATAGGTCTAGAAGTCAACCGGATAACGGTATCAGCCATCAAGAGAGCCTCAGGGACATCATGGGTGACATACACCGTAGTTCGCTTATCTTGTTCCCATAACGTTAAGAAAGCTTTAACCAGTGACCAACGCATACTCGTATCGAGGCTTTGAAAAGGTTCATCTAGCAACATAAGACGGGCCGGATAGGCAAAAGCCCGAGCGATAGCAACTCGCTGACGCATCCCCCCCGATAGTTGATCTGGTTTGAAGCGTGCATAATTGTGTAAATCGACCATGTGTAAAAATTCCATAGCCCGCGCAACGCGTTCACTTTTATGTTCAAACCAAGGTCTCAACACCAATTCCACATTCTGCAAAACAGTATGCCAAGGGAGTAAGCGTGGCTCCTGAAAAAGATAGCTTATGGGCCCTTCTTCAGCCTCAACTTTGGTAATATTCCCCTCATCAGGTTTCTCTAAACCACCAATTAAACGTAATAAGGTAGTTTTGCCACATCCTGAAGGACCAACCAAGGCTGTAATCTCTTTGGGTTCAACCGTATAAGAAAACTTGTCTAAGACTACAAGAGGAGCCTCGGTAACCTGATAAGTTTTTGAAAGGGTTGTCAATTGCATGGCTCTACCTTTCTTTTACGCCAACGGATCCTTCGTATATATTTTGGTAAGGAGAGCATGGCGATAAAGAGCATATCACCGACAGCGGTGAGTAATACAGCGATAAGCGTCCAAGCTAACACCTCGGCGGTCTCTAAATGGACTTGAGCAAGTTGCATTCTTGAACCAACCCCATAGCGTGGGACGGTAAGTACCTCTGCTGCAATAACCACCTTCCAGACCATAGAAAGCGAAGCTTTGGCCCCTGTGACTATCGAGGGAAGCATGGAGGGAATCACTAAATGGGTCAGCCGGCGAAACGGAGAAAAACCATATACCACGGTCATCTCCCGCAAGCGCGGTGAGATAAGTTGGACTCCCTGTTCCACTTGAATAAACATGACGGGAAATCCCATTAAAAAGGCAGAAAATAGCGGTACTGTACCACTAGAAAACCAGATGAAGGCTAATAAGATAACTGACATCACGGGGGTTGCTTTAAAAAGCACTAAAAAAGGTACAAGAAAAGCATGTACACGCTTAGAATACCCTGCCAAAATACCAAAAAAACTTCCCACTATAAAAATTAAGAGGAAGCTTCGTAAAGCACGACCAATTGTTGTGATAATATTTAACGAGAATGGTTTTTGCTGCACAAGGGAGACCAACGCCGATAACGTGGTCCCCGGTGTGGGAAGGATGACAGCAGCATCCAACCAAACAGCACCTACCTGCCATATCACTAAGAGAATAATGACAGATAGGGCGGTTATGAGCTTAGTAGTCCAGGTAGAACGACGCATCGGGCACCGAACCGCCTACTGAGGCATAATCGAAACCATAGAGGACTTGCAAATAGATATCCATGGCGTCTTGCCCCTCTTGAGCCGTTCTGAAGACAAGATTGCTACGTGGAATAGCAGGAGCAGCCATTGCTGCTTTCATGATTCCGGCTTCTTCAATTAATGCTCCAGCATCTTCTGGATTGGCATTAACCCACTCTACTGAATTTCGCACAGCGTCCATCACTACGGGCAAACGTTCTGCATAGGTCTCAACAAATGTATCGGAGACAACAATTACCGTCATGGGGTAATTGCCTGCACCAGTCAGTGCATCCCAGACTACTTGCATATCAAGAAGAGGGATTACGTTGTCGCTTGAATTGAGCGTCATCGTTACAAAGGGTTCTGGCAAGACAGCCAAAGGTATTTTACCAGCAATCAGCATCTGTGCTAACTGTGCAGGAGATGCAATACTATAATCGAGTTCTACGTCCTGCTCATAATCATAGCCTAAAGCCGTAATAAGAATTTTCGTCAGCTGGTCTGGAGTACTACCAGCTCCAGGAATTGAAATCTTCCGATTAGCAAGATCAACCCACTCTTGAATAGAAGCATCATTGGTGAGGAATACCAACATTCCTTCACCGACGACAGCTGTAGTTTTAATCCCCACCCCTTTAGCATATAAATTAGCAGCTACGTTGGTAGGGAGCGCTGCAATATCCAAATCACCATTCACTAAACGGGCAATGACTTCATTAGGGGAAGGATATACTGAGATATCAACAACGGTGCGATCATCTAGACGACCGTTATCTCTGGTCATACCAATGGTGCTGAATCCACTGGGACCCTGCATCACTCCCATTTGTACAGTAACTTGTTCCGAAGCTCTCTGCACCTCTTGCGCAGCGCGTGCGGAAAGAGGGGTCGCTAAACAGATAATTAAACCTAAATAGAGCAACAACATGCCCTTTTTTGAAAAAATACTCATAAATTGCCTCATGCCGGAATCGGCTCCCGGCGAGCCTAGTATCAGTCAGAAATGATAATTCTAAAATAACGCTTCTTTCCAGCCCGAAGTATCATTTCACCCTGTTCAGCCCAAGATGCGTCAACAACAAGTTTAACATCTTCAATTTTCTTATCCTGAATCACCGCTCCGCCCTGATTAATCAAGCGCCGAGCATCAGAATTTGTTTTACACAATTCAGTCATTGCAAACAATTCGACAACATTAATCCCCGCTTCCAAAGTAGCCAAAGAAAGTGTTATTGAAGGCAAACCCTCCTTCGACTCAGCTGTCGGGATTCCACCGAACATAGCCTTAGCCGCCCCGCGCGCTTTATCAGCCTCTTCCTCTCCGTGGATAATCTTCGTTTGCTCGTAAGCTAAGCGCTCTTTAGCATCGTTAACATTCACATTGGCCTTATCGTATGTAGCTATCTCTTCCATCGACAAGAAAGTGAAAAGTTTCATGAACGGTATAACATCCTGATCATTCACATTACGCCAATACTGATAGAAATCATAGGGACTAAACATCTCTGGATCTAAAAAAACAGCCCCTTTCTCACTCTTGCCCATCTTATGGCCATCGGCACGGGTGATAAGGTTGAACGTAAGGCCAAAGCACTCAGCGCTCTCAACTTTACGAATAAGATCTATACCCGCTACAATATTACCCCATTGATCATCTCCCCCGATCTGTAAGCGACACCCTTGGTTTTTATAGAGGGTGAGGTAATCGAAAGACTGGAGTAACTGGTAATTGAATTCGATAAACGAGAGTCCCCGCTCAAGTCGCTGTTTATAGCTTTCGAAGGTGAGCATGCGGTTCACTGAAAAATGTCTGCCGATATCGCGCAAGAACTCGATATAGTTAAGATCACCTAACCAATCATAATTATTGAGCATAATAGCTTTACCTTTACCACTTCCCTCTTCAGCTTTAAAATCGACCACAGTACCTAACTGAGCCTTCAAAGAGGCACTATTCTCTTGAATCTGTTCCACCGTAAGCATCTTACGTAACTCACTCTTACCCGAGGGATCCCCAATCAAGGACGTTCCGCCCCCAACTAAAGCAATTGGGTTATGACCGGCATTTTGCAAATGATGCATCGCAAAGAAAGGGACCATATGTCCAATGTGGATACTTTTACCAGTAGGATCGACTCCTACATAGAAGGTCACGGGCTCTTTATCCATGAGGGTACTCAACCCTTCTAAATCGGTACACTGTTTTATAAAACCCCGCTCTTGGAGTACTTGTAAGGCATTATTCATTGAACTCACCCCTCTTTGCGTTTGTATTGTTTAGTTTCGAGGCGAATTCTAGCCACCAAGTCATCAAGTTTAACACGAACCTGCTCCATGGAATCACGGAATCTCAACGTAACTGTTTGATCGTCTAACGTTTGGTAATCGACTGTAACACAATAGGGAGTACCAACTTCGTCCATGCGTCGATACCGTCGCCCAATTGCTCCACCCTGGTCGTAGAAAGTAGCAAAATCTTCACGCAACTCGCGTTCTAATTTCTGAGAAAGTTCGCTAATCCCATCCTTTTTAACTAAGGGGAGAATCGCCACTGTAATGGGGGCTATGGCTGGGTGGAAGTGGAGAACGGTGCGGACATCGCCCCCCTCTAAAGTCTCTTCTTCATAGGCATCCGATAAAGCCATTAACACATTACGGGTTAAACCAGCTGAAGTTTCCACCACATAGGGGATATACCGTTCATTGGTTTCTTGCTCAACATAACTTAAATCCTTCCCACTAAATTCTTGGTGTTGAGTCAAATCATAATCAGTACGATTATGTACCCCTTCAAGCTCCTGCCAACCCATAGGGAATAGATATTGAATATCATAAGCATCTTTGGCATAGAAAGCTAACTCATCCGGTCCGTGGCGATGCCACCGCAAACTAGAGGGGTTAATCCCCATCTTATGATAAAACTCCATTCTCTGGTCACGCCAGAACGAGAACCACTCTTCATCACTTCCTGGTTTAACAAAATATTGCATTTCCATCTGTTCAAACTCACAGGAGCGGAAAATAAAATTCTTGGTGGTAATCTCATTTCTAAAAGCTTTACCAACTTGTGCAATGCCAAAGGGAATTTTCACCCGACTACTCTGTACGACATTCTTAAAATCAAGATAAATGCCCTGAGCAGTCTCCGGTCGGAGGTAGACAATTGACCCCTCATCACGTACCGCTCCGATATGAGTCGAGAACATAAGGTTGAAATTCCTCGGTTCCGTAAAAGAGTCCTTTGTACCACAGTGTGGACAGGCTGCCGTCAAATCGATCTGGTCGGCACGAAACCGGCTTTTACACTGCTTACAATCGACCATGGGGTCGGTAAAGTTGGAAACGTGACCACTGGCCTCCCAAACTTTGGGATGCATGAGAATTGAGGCATCCAACCCTACTATATTGTCGTGCATCTGCGTCATCTCTTTCCACCAGAAATCACGGATATTATTCTTCAGCTGTACTCCTAAGGGACCATAATCCCACGCACCCGAAAGTCCACCGTAAATTTCACTCGATTGAAAAATAAACCCACGTCTCTTACAGAGCGAGACAATCTTATCCATTGTTGTTTCAGCCATTATGCAACCTCATCTTCAAGTATCTTAATTGCCCGTTTAATACGGAACAACGCTTTATCTAAACCAAGTAACCGAATCGAATCAAATAAGGGAGGACTCACCTTGCTCCCCGTAACTGCCACGCGGATAGGCATAAACACCCCATTTACTTTACACCCCAATTCTGATGCAATCGCGACTAAATCCTCTTCCATCTTTTCATCTTCAACTTCCCCTAGTTGGGCCAGTAACGGTAAGGCTTTTTTCAATGCGGAGAGAGTAGTGGCTGCATCCTGTTTTTTGGGTAACAGCGATGCTACCTCTGGAGTCTCAATCTCCGTAAAAAAGAACCGTGACATCTCTACTACATCACTCAAAACTTTAAGCCGTTCCTTGACTAGCGGTACCAAAGCAGCAATTTTTGTTGTATCATCGCCACTCAGCGGCTCAGAGACAAACTCGGCTTCTTGCAGGAAAGGAATGAGCAAAGCGGCTAAATCTTCGTCACTTTTCTGACGAATATACATCCCGTTGTACCAATCTAGTTTTTTATAATCAAAAACACCAGGTGCTTTATTTATCTTTTCAAGCTCAAATAGTTCACACAACTCTTCTTTCGTAAAGAACTCTCGTTCACTGTCATAGGACCAGCCCACCATACTCACATAATTAATAAGAGCTTCCGGTAGATACCCCATAGCTTTAAAATCACGCACAGAGGTTGACCCATGTCTTTTAGAAAGTTTTTGCCCATCCTTACCCATAACCATCGGTAAATGGCAGTAAATAGGAGGTTCCCAACCAAAAGCCTCATACAGAAGAACATGCAAAGGTCCCGAAGGGATCCACTCTTGGGCACGCATGATGTGGGTAATGGCCATAAGATGGTCATCAATTACATTGGCTAAATGATAAGTAGGAAATCCATCCGATTTTAGTAACACCGGGTCAGGATTCACATCACTATTACGCCGCGTGATATCCCCCATCAGCAGATCATGAAATGTAGTTTTCCCTTCAAGAGGAACTTTGAGACGAATTACCGAAGAACGTCCTTGTTTCTCTAATGCTTGCTGCTCATCTGCAAGGAGATTCCTACAGTGGCGATCGTAGCCATGCTGTTTAGATTTTTCAGCGATTTGTTGTGCACGAAGTTCATCAAGGCGTTCAGAAGTGCAATAACAACGATAGGCTTTACCATCTTCGACTAACTTTTCAGCATACTTTTTATAAAGGTCAAAACGCTCACTTTGAACGTATGGACCGTAATCACCACCTACGAGCGGTCCCTCATCCCAATCGACCCCTAGCCAGTTGAGGGTATCGTAGAGATCTTGTAGTGCCTCAGCAGTAGATCGCTCTTGATCAGTATCTTCAATACGTAGAATAAACGAGCCTTTTTGGGCTCGCGCAAAGAAATAGTTAAACAGCGCTGTCCTAATACCACCAATATGTTGCATACCAGTCGGTGAAGGGGCATAGCGAACGCGAACATCCATGGGAAATTTCTCCTCTTGTAGTCACTTATAATATGACTACTAATTGCTACAGTAGTATAGCAAAAAAGGGAAATAGGCAACAACCCCAGCAATTCAAACCTCTACAGCGTTAACCAGGCTACAGTTCGTTCCATAGCCTCTATTCTTGAATTATTATCGTAATCATAGGGAATTAAATGGGTAGCCTTCGGTAAATGGATCCAGTTGTTATCCCCTTTCCCCTTCTGCACGACCATGATTCCAACTTCCTGCGGTACCGTCTCATCTTCTCCACCCGTAAACACGAGAGCGTCAGTCTCAATGGTAGGAAGTACTTGTACTGCCTCATCACGAATAGCAGCAAGCTCCCGTAACTGGCGTGGATAAATCCAACTCCAGTACTCCGAACCCAAGTATGCATCATCTTCAGCATCACGATCATCGAAGAAGCTATAACGAGGATCTCTTTTCCACGGTTGTGCTTTTCGTTTCATGAAAAAACTCATGCAGGTGATTAGAGCACGCGGTAAGGTTGGTAAGAGAAGTGCCGGTGCATAGAGGACCATCTTTTTCACACCATAACGAGCTGCCAATATAACCGCGATGGCACCCCCCATTGAGTGGCCCATGATAGCAACTTCATCGTATATTTCAGCTGTTTCGAGGTATACCTGTTCAGCTTCACCGATCCAATCAGATCTTCTCGTAGTGAGAAAATCCTTGCCGTTAGTCCCATGACCAGGGTAACGGGGAATAAAGACATCAAACCCTGCTGCATATAGTTCCTGAGCTGGCAAAGCCAACTCTCCAGGATACCCCGTATAACCATGCAGACCAACCACCGCCTTAGCTGCTCTGGGAGTATGTATGAGGGCAATGGGTCGGGCACATTTACGAACTTCAGTAATCGATTCTTTGGTCATAAAATCCCCCTATTCCTCATTTAATGTATTAAGTAGATCTATTCTGCTACGAACCTGTGTTTTTGCGAAAATATTAGCAATGTGATTATTCACCGTGTTCACCGAAATATCTAACGCAGCAGCGATCTCTTTATTCGTGCGCCCCGCTTTAATCAGCTTCACTACCGAATATTCCCTTTCAGATATATTAAATTTAGTTACCCGATCGTAGGTGAGCTCATGGTTCGGGGCGTGAGGCATGCGCTTAAAGTAGGTAAACAGATAGACTAAAATAATCACTGAGAAAGCCATGAAGTAGATCGGATAGCTGATATGGCGACTCGCAGTGAATATCACGCTCACCACTAATAAGGGCATCATGATAAAAGACAGGATGATAATTGCTTTACTCACCAATCTCACATCAGGTTCAGTGATATTCTTCAGATGTTTTATAATAACACCAATACAAAAGAAGAGAGTGGCAACAAAAACAAGCATCATAGCAGTTTGAAAGGCCCAAACTTCTTTAAAGATCATATCTAAAACAGATAATGCCATATAGGCTGAGGCCAGAAAGAAGAAAATAAAAATATAGGGGTTACGCCATGGCTGGGCTATGATCCACGTGGTAAAATAGGGAACAAACACGATGAGAAAACTTACATTAGCCGCCAAAAGACTTTGAATCACAATCCCTGTGACACTGGCCGTTGTAGCTCCCAAAAAGACATCAACAAAAACCTTTAAGACCTGTAGTACGATGACTAGAAGTAAGGAAGCATGAAAAATAATGAAAAACTTGGTCCACTCGTAATTCTCACGAATATGAAAAACCACAGAGAGCACGAGTGTCATGCACCCTGTGGCAAAAGCAAACATATACAATAAAATGGTGAACCCTTGGTTTAACATCATTAACTATTTTTTAACCCTATCAACTTCTGGTTGTGAGACATGTCAGCAGTACCACACACATCTCCGATTTCATTGATGAGTTTAGTCATTTGAACCGGCGGTAAAGAGACTCCCCGCTGTTGCGCCATAACATTATAACTTCCTGCATTAACCACAGCCTCAGCCTTGGCTGGGAACAAGCGCAGATGTAAAGAATCACCGTCATCTAACAAGTATTCAGGAGCAAGCGAGAAGTTGTTCAAAATCCCCTTTAATGTGCTCTCGACGAGCATATTGCTGGAGATGGGCATTCGTGGACTCTGCAGATGCAACAAGTACCACAACCCAATGCCCGGATTATTCCAAGCTAACTCGACTTTTCTCTTTTTTGCATATGGCATTATGTGTCGTACATGATCAGAGGTGACTTTCATATCTTCAAATCCAAATACACACCACGTCACATCAAAGCGCCCTTTAATCCGTTGGCTTGCAGCAAATCGGATTAATTCATCTAGATCTTCAGCTTCACTCGCCCAAATAACCGTCATATTTGTATAGCGACAATCTTTGCGCATTTGCGAGAAATAGAACGACTCGGCTTCGCTGGCGGTAACAATGAGTAATGTCTTGCGTGGACTTTCATTTATTCTTTTACGTTTCATTTCACTGCTCCCCCTTCTCTTCGTCAATGAATGTATACTCGCTGGTAATAGGTAAAGCACCATACGACCCATTCAAATATAATTGACTGGTTAAATCTCGTTTTGCTTTTGAGAATTTAAAATCTGCTAAACTAAAGAATTCAGTAGCGGAAACTGTATTCTTCTGTGCAAACCAGACTGCATCACGGCGTAATATCCCATCTTTTAATAGTGCAGGATTACAATCTACTGCAAATAGTTGCGAGTTATACTTACTATTACTCGCTTCAAAAACTTCTACGATATGCTCCAAAGCATAGGGATGAAGTAACATACCAAAATCATCAATAACGAGGCACCGTTTAGCGGTAAAGCTCTCAAATAGAGCTACCGCAATTAAGGTTAACCGACGCAAACTCAATGATTCAGTTGAAAAGTATGAAGCATAATGTTGGCTTACATTGGTATGAACGAAAATAAGTCGATCCTCGTTGAAACGGACATCACGAATATCTGTGATATCGACACTCCATAAGAAATCGATTAACTGCTTTTTCCAACTAGGATGTTTTTTCAGTTGTTCCACGATGGTCTTTTCACTCACTGGTGAAAGTCCAAAGGGGAGAATCATAAGCTCCTCTGAGAACCACTTGTAGACCGGTTCTAGTGTGGAACTCCCTTTCTTAGCTGCAGCAGCCAGATACGAGTGTTTAGCAGAAACTTTATGCATGAGACGTTTTTTGTCGCCTCTAAACATTTTCCCCCAGCGATAGGAGTATGTTACCTCATCTCCTCCACTTTCTTTAAGCTTACGTTCAAACATGAGTTTGCGAGAACGCCCTACATACTCGTGGTATGATTCTTTATAAATCTTTTCTCGGTCAGCGACAAAGGTGTATTTACCCCGTATAGCCTGACCCGATTCTTCATCCGTTCCTAGGACAAGTTCAACTATCATTTCTGCCGGTCCACCCTTCACAGAGGAATAGGCAAAAGCAGTTCCAACTAATAATTGCAACGGATTTTCCATCTCTTCATCAGCCATAAGAATGGCTCTGAGAGCCTCTAAAGCACGCACAAATGTACTCTTACCTGCCCCATTTGGACCAATAATAGCTAAAGATTTGATAACTTTCAGTCTTTCGGTAATTTCTACAACTTTTGAAGCATCAAGTCTATTATCTCGAATAGCTTCAAATGATATAGTTTGTGGATTTTGTACTGAACGAAAATTAGAAATTGTCATATCCAGCAGCATACACATCCTCCTCTTAATTTTTCTCACGTATTTCAAATATATTTTCCATTCTCTGCACTATAGCGGGGTGAGCATTAAACATTGTAGCCAAACGGTCGGGCAATTGCGCATCTCCATGATTATCTCCAGCGATAATATCTACCAATCCCCTCTCTAGAAGTTGATCGGCATGGCCCTGTTCTATCCCCTCTACATTACATTGAAAATAGACTCCTATCTCACGTAACTTAGTAGCAACTGTCGATTTCGCATTAAACCATCGGTAGCGTTCAATATGGGCAAGTATGACCGATAATCCCCGCTTTCGCAAAGCATAGGCATGATGCAGCAAAAATAACGGTTCAACCACTGTATCTACTTCGAGGAGAACAAAGTTGTCGAGGAATGGTAAAACTTGCGGGTCAGCAATCCCTCCGATGTAGGTTTCACTACCCAGGAAAAGTTCTATTCCCCTTTGCTCGGCCTCTGCCTGAGCCCATGTAAACATTGTTCTAATATTCTGTGTGCGCGTAGCTACCGAGGGATTGTAGAGATGGGGGGTCACAACGATACGATCAAAACCAGCCCCTACATAAGCGTCAAGAACACGCAGTGCATCATCTTTAGAACGCACCCCATCATCAACAAAGGGGAGTAGATGTGAATGGCACTCAATAAAACCCATAGACTATCCTCGTGATTGGATTATATCCTGTTTTCATCATTTGGTACAGAATAAATAACCCGATTATACTTTTTAGGCAATTGTCAATATTCAATCATCGGCTGTGCTTTGACTTTAGCAAGGCGCCAAGGATGTTTAACTTCAACAATCTCATGCACCATATCGGCAACTTCAATCAAAGGTTGAGCGGCGTTACGACCGGTAATAACAACATGTGGTGTCTGCTTTCCTCTCTTGTAGGTGGCAAAGAAATCAACTACTTCAGTAAGAGAGATATACCCTTGTTCAATTGGATAAGTGAATTCATCGAGCACGATCATAGCATGTTTTTGTTGGATAATAAGCTCTTTTGCCCGCTGCCAGCCTTGTTGGCAAGCTTGACGGGAGAGCTCTTCATCACTCACCCTCCAAAGAAATCCTTCACCATAATTCTCCCATAGTACGCCAAGTTTCTGGGCTACTATCTTCTCACCGGTGACCAATTTTTCAGGTTTGATAAACTGTAGCACTGCACACTGAGCAGTATGCCCTAAGGCTCTGAACACAAGCCCCATTGCAGCGGTTGTCTTACCTTTACCATTGCCAGTATAAATAATGAGAAGAGGTGTTCGTTCCATAGGTACTCCTTATCAAAACTGTGATTCTGCTTGATCTTGCTCTGCTTCGTAGCGACGCATTCGATCCAGTTGTCGCTTAGCTTTGGTCGAACCACTCGATTGCCAAACTCTCTGCATGAGGGCAATGGCTTCATCCCGACGCTGCAAAGCTTCGAGCAGAAGGGCTCCATTATAACCGGAAGGGAGGTGTCGAGAAACTTCCCACTCTTGAAAAAATTGACCATACGCAGACTCTAACTGCCCATTTTCGGCTGCTTTGTAGGCTGATTCAATATGTTTTATTTTAGGGCGGTTGGACATGAATGAGATGGAAGAGGTGACTTGCCGTGGAGCAAGAGAGTTTACAATAGAGGTAACCATCTTAGCCCCCATTTCCCTGAGTAACGGTGTTACATCTGGAGCATAAAGTACGGGCCCTTTAGCTGTATCAAGGCGATAAGAACGTTCCTCACGCTGTTGGAAAGAGTCATTATATACACTCTTCCCAGTTTCTCCATCAACGACCGTATAGCCAATAGCTAGCACCACCTTTTGTTGCAGGTAATAAGCCAGGGTATCAGTTGTATCTGTGGAGTCGTTAGGTACTACTTTCCTAGCATAGATATACTCTTCTATATCCATCCGCTCGATCTCTACTTCTAAAACAGCTTGAAAAGATAAGCCGAGGCGTTTTCCAAGCGAGTCGGCCTCAGGGGGCCTTAGCAGGGTGAAATAATGGGTATCTTCCAACTCACTTACTAACAAATTGGTAACATAGCCAGCTAGATTCTTTTCAGAAAAACTCTGATACCCTGAATATACTCTCCACGGTGCCGTCCCACTAAGATCAGTTACCACAGGATTTGGAGCCAAACTAAATAAGGTACGATAGGGTTTTACCGAAGGCACAGCTAGTTCCCGATAATCGGCCATGGAATAGGTAGCGGGGATTAACCGTTGTACGCGAACCTGAGTGGCACATCCACTAGTCAGCATAATAAGGATAAAAAGCGTGAGCATCACCGGAAATCTACCCCTTACAGTCATATATAGGTCCTCCCTATTTATACGGTCTGCATGATCCGTTCTGAATTAAATAACTTGGCTACCAAGAGCGAGCCAAGAGAAGCAAAGCAGAGATTACTAAAAATTGTGAGCACAAAATGCATGGGGTTAATCATCCCCATAAAACTCTCTTTCATTACAAAGATAGTATTAATCAGGGGGATAAGATAGATACCTATCGCTTCACTAGGATCCATATAAATCGTAGTAACTCCCGCTAATATGACCACCATGTACAGGGGAATGACATAACTACTCCCCTCTTTTAAGGTTTTAGCAAAACACCCCACAACCGTTACTATCGCTGCCGCAAAAAGAGCTGTAGTAGCCAGTAAAAATATTAACGCTACTAAGCTCGACCCCTGCATCACATAGGCTGAATCAGAAGCCCCCATAAGAGTGCTTCCCCCGACTGGAATCAGCAAGGTTACAAGTAAGCCCAAAAAGGTGGCAGCAGCAGAACAGAGCGCAATTACCGATACGTACAATATTTTACCCCAGGCAATTGCCGTGCGTGAAACTTGGTTTACCAATAAGACGGCGAGACTCCCCCGCTCTTTTTCACCACTAGTTGTATCTAGACCGGCATTCATTGAGCCGGAAAAAAGGAAGATAATCAAAAAATAGGGAACCAAAAGAGCTAATTCAGCTCCACCACTTTGGACGGCCGAAGAGGCCATATCAAGCAGTTGGACATCAAGAGTTTGTAACTCTTGTGGGGTTAACCCATACAAAGATAATGTTTGTTGGGCAAGGAGAGCATCATACTCCTTTAAAGCACTTTCGAGCCGTTGCACAGCATAATCGATTTTATTACTACTAGAATCGTACTCAACGATTACCCGCGCTCGACTGCGTGGAACATAATTTGAAGGGAATATAAGACTGATCTCTGCTTCTTGACGCTCAACCACTTCAAACGAGAGTTTTGTGGCTATCAACTTGGTTAATCGAGGATCAGGATTACCTTGAATGGCCAGTTTGAATAGGGTTGTCTGGGCCTTGGTCTCTACCATATGGAGGACGGTCCCCATCCCAATAAAAAGGATGGGGAGAAGAATCGCAGGTAACAGAAAAGTAGAAATTATAGTTCGGCGATCCTTGAAGAAGTTTTTTAGTTCTTTGCGAAATATGATAAGGACATCCTGACCCATATTAGTATCCCTCACTGATCAACTTGAAAAAAAGGTCCTCAAGATCTTTCGCTCCCGAGTCGTCTAAAAGTGTGGTGAGAGGCCCTTCACAGAGAATCTTTCCCCGATGTAGAATAGCAATGCGGTCACACAACCGCTGAGCATCGCTGAGTATATGGGTAGATAACACTACACACTTACCGGCCGCTTTAGATTCACGAATAAAGTCGCTCACCACCTTTACGGCTAATACATCGAGATTACTGGTGGGTTCATCAAAGACGATATTCTGTGGTTCATGAATGAGGCTGACAGCAATTGATATCTTTTGCTTCATCCCCGAGGAGAGTTTGGCAAGTGGGACATCGAGGTATGATCCCATCGCAAAAGATTGCGACAGTTCTTCTATTCTGTTAGCAATGGTTACTTTACCCATATGGTTGAGAGCTCCAAAGAATTGAAGCATTTCTCGTCCACTGAGATGCCCCGTCAATTTCATCTCACTCGTGAGAAAGCCCATCCCATCCCTGACGGCACGGCTATCACGCTGACTATCAAAAGTATCAACAGTGACCGAGCCGCTATCCGGTTTTAATAATGTTGCAATCGTCCGTAGGGCTGTTGTCTTACCAGCTCCATTAGGGCCCAGCAAACCAAACACTTCTCCATCGTGGGCCGTAAAAGAGATCGAATCTAACACAGGAGTTACCACTTTACGTGAGGTAAAACTTTTTGATAGATTCTCGACCACAATCATACTGTTTGACTAGCGGCTGCTAAGTACCGAACAGCAACCAGTATCGCCTCCGACATACTCACTTCTGAGGCAATGCCCTTCCCGGCGATATCAAAAGCGGTTCCATGATCGACCGAAGTTCTGAGAAATGGCAATCCCCAAGTCACACTGATAGTCCGCTCAAAGTCGAGCGTCTTGGCTGCAATATGTCCTTGATCGTGGTACAGCGATAAAACCGCCCGATACTTCCCCTCTTTTACCATATGAAAGACAGAATCCGCACCGACAGGGCCAACTACATCTAATCCTTCCTGCTGCGCACGTTCTATGGCCGGAATAATTGCCATCTGCTCCTCATCTCCAAATAATCCACCCTCTCCACCGTGGGGATTAAGAGCCGCCACCACAAATGGCAAGTCGGTATTAAAAGCACTATTTTGGGTGAGCTTATAACAGATTTGAATTGATTTATGAACTCGTTCCTCCGTTACCGCATCACAAGCCTGCCGTAAACTCAGGTGTCTGGTCATAAAGAATATTTTTAACCCTAAGGTTTCAAACATAGTCACCGGATAGGGGCTATGGGTTAAGGCTCCTAGAATTTCGGTATGCCCGATAAAGTTAACTCCTGCAGCTCGTAAAGATTCTTTATGTAGCGGAGGTGTCACTACTGCTGTAGCCATCCCTGCTTGCGTTAAACGGACAGCCAGCGCAATCGAATCATAAGCAGCTCGACCACACATTCCCTGTATCACGCCGTAGGAGAATTGAGCGAGGTCCACAAGTGGGACATGGTATAATATCGTGGTAACGTTCTGAGCAAGAGCTTCACGGCATTCAGCATCTGAAGTGACGACAGTGTCAAAGGGGTTACCAAGTGCACAATCGGCAGCTGTTTTTTCAAACAAATACCGGTCTCCAATCACAATGACATATGCTGATCCGACATGAACACCATGGGAGAGGGTCTTCAATACAATCTCGGGTCCAATTCCCGCAGGATCTCCCATAGGAACGGCAAGTACTGGTTTGCTCTTCATCCTAGTTACTCCTTGATGGGCCAACTATACCAGCATCAGGAAGGTGAAGCAATAGAACTCAAAAAAAGTCTTAAAAATGAAGTTAAATCCTAATTGACAGACGCGTTCTTCTCGCCTACTGTGTAAACATCGGTTGCTGAGAGGGGGTTAAGTATGAAATACCATGATGAAGATGAATATGAAGACAGATACTTCGACGAAGAACTTGAAGATGAAGAAGAATTAGAAATTGATGACGACTTTGACCCGAACGTACTCAGAGAAGATGACGACTATGATGAGTTCGAAGAAGAAGAGGAAGATGAACTTGAAGGGTTCTTCCTCGATGATGAGGAAACTGAAATTATTATTGAAGAAGATGATGATGAAGACGATTTCTTATTTGCTGATTTAGATATAATCGATGAAGAGGAAGAAGATCCGTTCGACGATTAACTTCTCCACTATATGATACCCATACCCGTCAAATAATTCTGGCGGGTTTTTTTATTAATGAAAACACTCTTGTTTCTATTTACAGAAACACTCGAATAGATTATATTCCCAGTAATCTTATCGAAGGAGGAAATATATGAAGAGATTATGTCTTATCATGGTCACTCTGGTAGCTGGTATGGCCCTAGTAAGTGCAGCAGGCAATAGAGAAGAGACTCTAGATAGAGCCTTTACTATAGGGATTTCCAAGATTGTGACCCATCCAGCACTTGATGCAATCGAACAAGGAATGAAGGATTATTTAGCCGAACAAGGTTTTACTATCCGCTACGACACCCAAAGCGCCAATGGAGATATCTCTACAGCAGCTTCTATCGCCCAAAAATTCAAGGCGGATAAAGTTGATCTTGCGGTAGGGCTGGGAACACCTGTGGCGCAGGCACTTGCTAATGTATTTCACGCTACTCCGGTAGTATTTGGAGGGATTACCGATCCGCTGGAGGCAGGACTCGTTCCCACCTATGCTCCAAATAAGGGTAATGTTGGCGGTGTTTCTGATAAAAACCCGGTATTTGAACAAATTAAACTATTCTCCGAACTCACTGGAGCCAAGACAATTGGCATTGTATTTTCCAGCGGAGAAGCTAATGGAGTTCAGTTACGGGATATGGTTGAGGAGGCAACAAAAAACCTTGGGCTACAATTCGTCGCCGCCGGAGTTTCTAATTCATCAGAGGTAAAGCAAGCTATCCTTTCGATTGCCCACCGCATCGATGGACTTTATATCGGTACCGATAATACTGTAGTTTCAGCAATTTCGAGTTTAAATGCAGTCAGTAAGCAAGAAAAAATCCCCTTTTTCACCGCCGACCCCACGAGTGCTGCCGGTCTAGATTATTTTATGGTATGGGGATTCAATTATTATACCCATGGTCGTAAAACAGGAGAGGCTGTCGCTCAGGTGCTGCGTAAAGAAAAGACTGCAGGTGAAATCGGAACTATTTTCAACACTGATCCAGCTGATTTCGAACTCTGGTTTAATCTAGATACGGCTGATAGTCTGGGAATCACCATTCCACAATCGTATCTTGATACTGCTGCAGTAATCCAAAAAGGGGGAAAAACTATAACTAACTGAATATGCTATGTATTTTTATACAGGAAGGTGCATAAGTGTCTTTACAAATATTTGTGTGCAGTTTATAGTGACCTGAAATCCACATAGAAGGAGTGTCTAATGAAAAGAGTTGGTGTTCTATTATTTTTAATGTTACTCGTAGTAACCACACTTTCTGCTACTGGAGCAGCAGAAACAAAGAAATCAGCAGAACCATTAATAGGTATCTCTAAATTCCTTTCCCATCCAGCCCTCGATGCTGTAGAAAAAGGGCTTCAGGATTATTTGAAATCTGTAGGCAAAACTGTGCGTTATGATTTCCAAAATGCGAATGCCGACGTCTCTGCTTCTGCACAGATTGCCCAAAAATTTAAAGCTGATAAAGTTGACATTGCTGTAGGCATTGCCACTCCTGTTGCCCAAGCTTTGGTAAACGTATTTCCCACTACTCCGGTAGTGTTTTCAGCGGTTACCGACCCTATGAGTGCCGGGTTAGTAACTACGTACACAACCCCGTATGCAGAAAATGTAACAGGGGTCTCTGATATGAACCCTGTTGAATCACAAATTGAGCTACTCGTCCGTATTACAGGGGCCAAGACCATTGGCAATGTCTATGCGAGTGGAGAAGCTAATGGGGTAACCCTCATGGAACAAGCCCAAGCCGCAGCAGAGAAGCTAGGTGTTGGATTTGTAGCGGCCGCTGTAGCTAATACAGCCGAAGTTAAACAAGCCACCCAGTCTATCATTGGACGCGTCGATGCCCTCTACATAGCCACTGACAATACGGTTATTTCAGCTTTACCCTCAGTCGACGATGTTGCTAATAAAGCAGGAGTCCCGCTCATGACGGCTGACCCCTCCAATGTTGGTGAGACTAATTTTTTAGTTGCTTGGGGATTTGATTATTATAAAATTGGCCTTTCAACTGGTAAGATTATTGAGCAACTTCTTGATGGAAAAAAACCTGGTGAAATTGGTACTGTTTTCTTAACTGATCCAGAGGACTTTGAACTTTGGTTTAATCTGGATAGTGCAAAAAAACTGGGAATCACCATACCTGAAGATATCCTAGCCTCTGCTGAGGTTGTCTACGAACATGGTAAAAAAATCACGAAATAGGAAGATTTGATGTTAGAAGGAATTTTTGTAGATGGATTAATCTTTTCCATCATGGTAATCGGTGTGCTAATCTCATATCGTATCCTCGACTTTGCAGACTTGACGTGCGACGGCTCCTTTGCAACAGGAGCTGCCGTCGCCGCCATGGCCATTGTACAAGGGACTGGACTAGTAACAGCTCTGTTACTGGCCACTGTTGCCGGCGCTCTAGCTGGAGTCGTCACAGCGACAATTCATAACCGTCTTAAGGTCCCTGGTTTATTAGCCGGTATTCTTACTATGACCATGTTATATTCGATAAATATCAGGATTCTTGGTGGACGTGCCAATATACCATTACTGCGTATTACCACAGTATACACAAAATTCCCAGAAATCTTCAGCAAAGTCTCCTCATCCTGGGCCATCCTGCTAGGAACGTTAATCATTGTTTTTATTGTGAAGGTCCTCATCGATATTTTCTTTAGAACAGATTTAGGAATCTCGATTGGAGCGTTAGGAAGCAACGAACAAATGATTATAAGTATGGGGGTTAATCCTAAACTGCTTAAAGTTCTTGGTATGGCCCTCTCAAATGGCTTGATTGCTCTCTCTGGAGGGCTTCTAGCCCAGTATCAGGGTTTTGCTGATGCTAACCTAGGCCAAGGAATGGTAGTCCAAGGCTTGGCTGCTATCATGATTGGTGAGTTCTTGTTCGATAGCAATAAGATTTCATTGATTACATTACGCGTAATATTCGGAGCCATCATCTATAAAGCACTGATGTTCTTCGGTCGTTATTACGGATATTACATAAACCTCACCCCCAGTGATTTGAAATTGCTCACTGGTATCTTGGTTATCGCCTCTTTAATTATTGCCCAAACGCGTAGTGCTGCTTCCAGTGCAGATGCCCGTAAGAAGGCCCTGCGACGGAACAAGGCGCGCCGAGCAGATAATGCAGCGGGGGTAGAACATGTTGAAAATTGAACAAATCTCTAAAGTCTTTTATCCCAATACAGTCAACGAAAAAACGGCCATTGAGTATGTTGACCTCACGGTCAACACAGGTGATTTTATCACGGTTGTAGGTAGTAATGGTTCGGGTAAAAGTACCCTCTTTAACCTCATTTCGGGCACATATCCGGTAACTGGTGGAAAGATTATCTTAAACGGAAAAGATGTCACCCATACTCCCGAATATAAACGTGCTTTTACCATTGGTCGCATTTTCCAAGACCCCACCGTCGGTACTGCGGCAAAAATGTCACTGGAAGATAATTTGATCACGGCTCTACACAAAGGGATGAAGAGCTTGAAAATAAGTCTTAACAATGCAAAACGAGAATTATTCCGACGTGAACTGACCCAACTCTCAATGGGCTTAGAAGATCGGCTTAAAGATAATGTGGGCCTTCTTTCGGGAGGCCAAAGACAAGCTCTAACTCTACTGATGACGGTTCTCAGTCAGCCTAAAATGTTATTACTTGATGAACACACCGCCGCTTTAGATCCACGTAATGCGCAGATAGTAATGGATTTGACTACAAAATTTATTTCCAGTTACAATCTCACGTCGTTGATGGTAACCCATAATATGCAACATGCCATTGATTTTGGAAATCGGTTAATCATGATGGACGGTGGTAAGATAATCTTAGATTTAGGGCAGGAAGAGAAGAAAAACCTCACCGTTCCTAAGCTAGTAAGGATGTTCAAATCAATTAAAAAACAGGATTATGCTTCTGACGAAGATCTTTTGACTCCATAACCGAGAAAGACGCCATTTGGGCGTCTTTCTTATAGTTCTAGTAGCAATTAGTTAATTATTTTCCGGCTGCCTCTACGATGGCCATGAAATCAATCTTTTCACCAGCATGCCATAATTTTTCTAGCGCATAAAACTCTCGTAGCTCTTCACTCATTAAATGAATAACAAAATCACCACAATCAATGAGTTCCCAGCCATCTCCACCCACCCCTTTTTGGCGATTAAGCACAGTTACATTTTTATCGTTTAAAAATCCCCATAATTCTCTTGTTACACCCTTTAGGTGCCCTAAGCTTGTAACCGTTGCCACAATGAAAAAATCTACCCATCCAGCCTGTTCTGAGACATCTATAACAACAGTATCTATTCCCTTGTGATCGGTGACAAAATTGGCAATTTCAGCCGCCAATGTTTTTGTCGCTTCATCTATCATGCTCTCTACTCCTATTCATGTATTGCTTCATGCAACACATGTTCTGTCCAATCTGTAATCCACTGTTGTAGAATCTTGGATTTAGCCCCCTGTGGTAAAAACTGGTTCATATCGTAGATACGAATCCTTGCTACTCCCTTTTCAAGGAGAGTAAGAGCTTTCACCAAGACCTCCACATCTGTATGTGGTCCTATGAGTTTTTCTAGTGTATCGATAGCGGGTCTTTTACGCAAGTATCCGGCATGGCTCGCTACCATTTTTCCGAGTACTTGTATAGCGGGGCGCACTCCCTGGTAATCTATCTGTTCTTGCTCTAATAAAATTCTTGTCAGTTCTATCCAATTCTCTTCATCGCCTTGGAGGTAATGATCTCCATTTTTTCCAAAAAGTGATTGCAAGGCTCCTAAGTCATCGGAACGAATCCCCTCAGCGGCTAACGCTTCACGGTAATCAGCTAATGTATCTTGTCCAATTGCTGCCAACACTACATATTCAGCCTGTAAATCGATGGCAATCATAAATCCATACCGGTCCGATGTTCCATACCAAACTTGTGGCTCTTCGCTCTGTAAACAACCCAACATGAGAAACATACTCATGCCAAGAACTATCAGCCAACCTTTTTTCATGGGGTAAACTCCCCCCCCTCTGCCAAGAATTCGGCTAACGCTGTGGTCGTAGCCGCCATATGTAGCCCTTGTTGCATAAGATATCTTTGATGCCTTTTCACGATCTTCAAGCACATTTCTTCTAGAGAATTGCATTGCAACAACGACTGTCGCTCTTCTTGAGTGAGATATCTCCTAAAGGGTTCTATGTAATCAGCTATATAGAGTGCAGCACCTAAAGCCCCCATAGCTGGAGAGCCTAATGTATGCCACCGGATAGCAATTTGACAAAATGACGGAACTGTTACCATCTGAGGTAGAAGGTACGCTGCTACAGGACCATGGAGCAACAGAGGGTATATACGCTCTTCTTCCTCCATGGCAATTTGATGTGTTAGGCAAAAATCGAGAAGATTACTCGGTGGCCACTCACGAGCCGCATCATGCCAAAGTCCTACTAAATATCCCGTTTGAGGTGTAATGGTAGGAATATAGCGTAAAACCAAGGCTTGGGTTTGTTTTGCCGTTGAATAGAGATGTGCAAGTCGTTTTTCTCCGACATGCTCTGCGATATAGTGTTTAATTTTGGTACAGTTCATGTTCCATGATATAATTAGCGACCGATGGAGAGACGAGTGCAGTTAATTCCGATTCGGTAGATTCACCACCCGCTAGTAGATTTCTCACCTGTGTAGACGAGTCCACTAAAATAGGGTTTTCGAGAAACTTAGCCATAACTCCTGGAGGTAAGAGATGTGAGCGCTCTTCACCTGAACGGCGTAAAATAATAAACCGCACTTGATTGCGCAACTCATCAAACCTGTACCAGCGTCGTAACCCAGGCACAAGATCATCACCAATGACCATGCCAATCGTTCCATCAATATCGTAGCGTTGGTGGAGTTCATTCACGGTATCGAACATATAAGAAGTTCCACCACGATCAATTTCACAGGTATCAATGAGGATATGCACAGAGCGGCCTTCAGGATATAACCGAGTGTAATCGAGTAGAGCCAACTCTAACATCGCCAAACGAGCTTCAGATGTAACGACAGGCTCATTTGGTTTATGGGGAGGCTTGGCTGCCGGTATGATTATTATTCGTTCATAATCTGTAAGTTGGATGAGTGAATGGATTAAGTGTAAATGTCCTAAATGGACAGGGTCAAATGTTCCCCCGATCACGGCTGTTCTCATGGCTCATCCCGGTAGACTGCTTCAGTATCAACAAGGGTTGTAAAACCATCATCTACTGGCTTTCCTGATTCTCCGACTATGCGGATAAAGGCGTGCTTTACAGCTTCCAACCCCTCACTAGTTATATTAGAAAGGCCTATTATCTCTAAATCTGGACGTAATTTTTGCAGGTGTGCAAGACGTTCTTTTCCATCGGGTTCGTCGATCTTTGTCCCAATCACTACGTACGGTTTTTCAAGCAGGCTAGGAGCATACGCTTTCATTTCATCACAAAGTGTGGCGTACGCTGATTCATAATTTTCATCGGTAATATCAATAATATAGGCAATTCCCACCGTTCTGGAAATATGACGCAGAAATTTGATACCCATCCCAGCTCCTTCACTCGCACCTTCAATTATACCTGGAATATCGGCTAATACAATATCATTATCGTCATAGCGAAACATACCTAACTGAGGGATTTTTGTAGTAAAAGGATAACCTGCCACTTTGGTGCGGGCGTTGGTAAGATTATTAAGGAGGGAAGATTTTCCGGCGTTGGGGAATCCAACAAATCCGATATCGGCAATAATAAGAAGTTCTACGCCAATGCGTACTTCCACTCCCTTTTCACCTGGTTGAGCAAATCGAGGGGTCTGTCGAGTCGAGGTTCTAAAATGCCAGTTACCGCGACCTCCTTGACCACCGGTCAGGTAGACCCAACGATCGAGTCCGGTGAGGTCTTTGATGATTTCACCTGTATTAGCATCTTTAATGACAGTTCCAGGGGGGACCGGTATCTCTACATCAAGACCGTCGCGTCCATAACAACGCGAGCCCATGCCATCCTTCCCATTCTCGCCCCGATAGGTGCGTACTTTCTTCAGATGGGAAAGGGTCCTGAGGTTCTCACGAACAACAAAAACTACATCTCCCCCGCGACCACCATCTCCACCGTCGGGTCCCCCTTTGGGGATAAATTTCTCGCGACGGAAGGAGACACAACCATTGCCTCCGTTTCCGGAGGCAACATCTATATAAGTCTCATCTGAAAATCCAAACATGTATCAACTCTGGCGTTACCGCCCCGTTCTTACTCTGGAGTATGAATACGAACGTATTTACGGTTATTGCGAGTATGAAATTCTACAGCTCCAGTTGCCTTTGCAAAAAGGGTATAATCCCTTCCGCAACCAACATTCTCACCCGCATGAAATTTGGTGCCGTGCTGTCGCACGAGAATCTCTCCGGCTTTTACTAATTGTCCGCCGAATCTTTTTACGCCTAAGCGTTGTGAATTTGAATCACGACCGTTTCTTGAACTACCGCCACCTTTCTTATGTGCCATTGCCTATCTCCTTACGCCTTGATCTCTGTAATAGTGATCATAGAATATTTCTGGCGATGGCCTTGTGTTCTGCGGTATCCCTTTCTACGGTGGAACTTAAAGACCTTAATCTTCTCACCCTTGATGACATCACCCAATGTAGCGACAACTTTTGCACCCTCCACATATGGGGTACCAAAAACGGACTTTTCACCATCCGCAATCGCAACAATTGTATCGAACTCCAGCTCTTTACCAGGCTCCATATCGATTTTATCGACTTTTAAAGTTGCGCCTTCTTGCGCCTTATATTGTTTACCAAGAATCTCTACCAGTGCGTACATGTATCTACATCCTTACTCTAAAATGTGCAGGCTCCCTTATATCATAACACCAATATAATGGCAATACCCACCTACTAATACCAACCTACATTGACTCCAAAAATGGAATCCCGACTAACGAATATGCATTACGGAAAACTTGAAAAACCATGGTTACCAACACTATCCTTGCTTTCACCAACTCTAAAGAAGGTGCTCGTAATATGGGGTGGTCATGGTAATACTTGCTGAACAGACGAGAAAGATCGTATAAATACGCACAAATAGCCGCGGGATTCAAATCCCTTCCCGCCTCTTCAACCGCTTCTCTGAAAACCGCAATCAGTTTAACTAATTCTCGTTCTTCCTGCAATGCCAATAAGGAACTGTCGAACAAAATATCTTTATATTTATCCTGAACTTCCTCAAATTTGCGCAGCATGGAGCTGATTCGGGCCCCCATATATTGCAAATAAGGGCCGGTATTACCACTAAAGGAGATCGACTCAGTAGGGTTAAACACCATGTCCTTGGTTGGATTTGTTTGGAGAAGGTAATAGTTTAAGGCACCTAAGGCAATGGCTTCACTTGTTTTTAACACATCTTTGACATCATCTTCTCGCTCTTTCTCTTTTATTTCAGCCAAGGCGAGTTGAGTCAGCTCATCAAATAGGGTATCGGCATCTACAACCGTCCCTTCTCTACTCTTCATTTTTCCATCGGGCAAATTGACCATGCCGTAGGAGAGGTGATGGAGGGCAGAAGCCCATGGATAACCAAGGCGTTCTAAGACATGGAACAGAACTTTAAAGTGATACATCTGCTCACTTGCGACAACAAATATTAAAGAATCAAACGGCCAATCAGCATGGCGGGAAATCGCGGTCCCAATATCTTGGGTCAAATAGAGGGAAGTCCCGTCCTTGCGTAAAAGAACTTTCTTATCTAAATTTATGGGAGCTAAATCGATCCAAATAGAACCATCTTCTTCTTTGTAGAATACTCCCTGTTCGAGTCCTTCCCATACGGTATCTCTACCGAGCATGTAGGTATCACTCTCATAATAGTATTCATCAAAGGAGACTCCAGTTTTAGCATAAGTTTGCGCAAGACCATCTAATGTCCATTGGTTCATCTGTTTCCATAAAGCTAATACTTCAGTGTCGCCCTCCTCCCACTTTTTTAACATTTGCTGGGCTTGGAGCGTCGCACTTGGATCCTCTTTTTCCCATTGAGAAAACTTGACATAATATTTACCGACAAGGTGATCCCCTTTCAAACCTGAACTCTCTGGGGTCTCTTTGTTCCCAAACTTTTGGTAGGCTAACATCGATTTACAGATATGGACCCCGCGATTATTAATAAGGTTCACTTTGCGTACATCAGCTCCATTAGCACGTAGGATGGCCGATACACTCTCTCCAATAGCATCATTTCGTAAATGGCCTAGGTGTAATGGCTTGTTGGTATTAGGGCAGCTGAACTCGATCATTATTCGCTTTCCACTCAGTGACGAGTTCGTCCCATAGGTATCGCCCTCTTCAGTTACGGCATGGTACACCTGTTTTGTTAAAGCACCGATATCGGCACGTACGTTAAGGTAAGGACCGGATGCGAACACCTCTCCTTCGGGAAGATCTTGGCGTGCAGCGAGTCTATCGCGTAATACAGTGGCTATTTTGAAAGGTGCAGTGCGTAAAGCTTTAGCGTAGATAAACAAAGGGAAAGCGATATCGCCCATCTCTGGTTTAGGTGGTTTTTGCACACTCAGAGAGCCGGAGGCCTTAATTGCTTCAGCACTACCTAGGACCTCAGTTGCATATGCTTCCAATTCTTGTTCAACTATAGTTTTCCATGTTTCGCGAATCTGTTGCATCATCGTAGTTTCTCCCCTCAGACGTATCCATTATCATACGTATAATTGGTCTCCTCTTCAAGACACCTTGAGTAGAACAAAGCCCCTAGTGTACTATTGTGGTGAGGAGAATCAAAACAAGTGGAAAATTATGGACAATATTTAGATCAATATCTAGAGAGTTTTGACCGTTATGGACAGGCTAACTTTATTAGTTTCAGACCTATTCCCTCGATGGCAAAAATAGAACCTATTGTAGAGGATTTCATGGAACTGTTTTTCCCCGGGCGAAGTGGCCGTCGGGTATTAACTACAGCTTGTATCCGTGAAGAATTAGCTACATTGCTGGAAAGAATTGGCAAGGCTCTGCAAAAACAAATCTATTTAGCATGGTACCAAGCAAATCCGCTTAACCTAGCTGACGAGAAAACAGAACCGTATCAACATCTAGCTTCTCAGGTTGTGCACAAACTCTTCAAAGCATTGCCTGAATTGCGCAAAATGATGAAAGAGGATGCCCAAAGTGCCTTTGAAGGTGATCCTGCGGCTACCTCAATCCGTGAAACTATTATCTCCTACCCTGGTGTCCGCGCCCTCACGATCCACCGCATTGCTCACTTCTTATATCAGGAAAAGGTCCCTCTCGTTCCCCGTATGTTAAGTGAGACTGTGCATAAACAAACTGGTATAGATATCCACCCTGGAGCACGTATCGGTCGATGTCTTTTTATTGACCATGGTACCGGCGTGGTTATTGGAGAAACTACAGTAATTGGAAATCAAGTCAAGATTTATCAAGGTGTTACCCTTGGTGCATTAAGCTTTCCGAAAAACTCCCAAGGAGATTTAATACGCGGCATTAAACGTCACCCTACCTTAAAAGACCGGGTCACTATCTATGCAAACGCTACCGTGCTTGGAGATATCTCTATCGGAGAAAACGCGGTGGTGGGTTCCAGTACGTGGATACGGCATGACATACCGGCCAACACACTTGTTCAAAACATAGAGCCAGAAAGTGTGATGCGTGATATTACACCAAAAACACCCCCCAAAGAGTGTGAATGATTTTATCGTTCGTGGATAGAATTAATATATTCTGTAGGTGTCATTCCGGCATAACGCTTAAACACTTTACTAAAATAGTTACTGTCGTTAAAGCCGAGGATATCAGAGAGTTCTCTAATTGATGTTTTCCCATCTTCAAAATAGAGTTTGGCTAACCCTACTCGTTGTTTACTCACATAAGCAGGAATGGACATACCCGTCTCTTTTTTGAATTTACGGGAAATGTGAGAAATATGGGTGTTATGCATCTTCCCTAGCTGCTCAATCCGCACATCTTCTGTAAGGTTAACTGTTAAGTATGTCACAATCTTCTTAATCATGGGGCTATAACTATTCACTGAAAATTCAAGTACAGCCTTGGCGTAATCAATTGCAATCTGGGAATAGAGAACATCACTTAAATATGAGATTGAAACTGCGTTTTCAATCATGAGATCATACTTATTGGCCAGACTATGTAAATAGAGTGGCTGTACACCGCCGAGCCGTGCAGAAAACCTGCACAGTGCGTTCAAGGCCACCAACTTGTTTTGACAACAACGAAGTGCTTCAGTGGCACTCTCCTTTCCGCAACACACAAGGTCAGGGAAGAGTTTGCGCCGTAACTCAAGCAATTCTTCCACTTTATAGGGATTACCCCATTTAACTGCATGTAATAATTCCTGCTCCAATTCATAACGTCGTTCAATCTGGACCATGTTTAAAGAATCGGACATAAATCCTTCTTCGTTTACATTGTGTTTGGAATCGGTTTTAACTTCCATAGCTCCTCACCTTTACTTTAAAGGATATCCATAAACAGCTTGAAAAGCAAGGAAATAATTGAGAGGAAAAACTCCTCACCTTATCGTAAAAACTGACACTATAAGTATATCATAGAGGAGAGGATCCCCCATAAGTTACAACTATCCTTAAAAAGATAGTTTTTATTATCATCTTCTTAGTTTTAAAG
>CAZGDR010000017.1:0-3697 GCA_964524755.1 uncultured Spirochaetaceae bacterium | reverse complement strand
GCATTTGACAATTTTTTGTTATAATTTGACGCAAAAGAAAATGGGCGAATCGACTCAAATATTCTTGTTGCCACCAGCCCTATGGCTCCTGCTGTCATTAAGCCCCCTCCTACGTTCACCTCACCCGACATTCCTGTAAATATTGTATAAAAAGAAACCATGTAACCACCAACAATCATTCCTGTCGAAAGCAAATCGCCCAATAAAGCTATGGTTCCACCTTTGGCATCACCTTGAATGTAAGAACCAATACCAAAGCCAACTAAAAAGTTTACGATAAAAGGTACGGTGGGGGATTTTTTATGTGATTCAAATAGGGACCCCCTCTGCGTAGAAGATAGCCCTGAAGCCATGCTGCTAATTTGATAATATTGAGAATCATCTAAATTTTTAGATTTATTTAGCATCATTTCAAGTTGATAATAACTTGAATCCTGAGACTTTTGGGCAAATACACTCGTTACAGAAAGAAGGAATATTGCAAGCAAAAGAACAATAAATTTTTTCATTTTCATCTCCATTACCATATATATCAGTTAATATGTTACCTAGAAGTGACTTCCGTCAACCGACATGTAAATAAGGAGATAATCCTGATAACTTCACACTACGTAACTTAACATCTGTGTTCTCTTATGTATGCCTCAACCTCCAACTGCAAAGTAAAGAGTTTGTGAGTGTAAAGAAATTTATGTAACGAAGAGATAGTATTTCCCCTGAACACCTACAGGGCCTTCATTATAGCCTTAAAAACTGCTACTATAGAGATATTATATGTGAGGAGGATCCCGATGAGTCAAGCCATCCGTGGAAAAACAGTCGTTATTACAGGTTCTGGTGGTGTCTTATGTAGTGAATTTGCGCGTCATATTGCCAAACTTGGTGGAAAAGTCGCATTACTAAATAGGACGTTCTCCAAAGTAGAAAAAATTGCCGAAGAAATTGTCGCTGCCGGTGGAACCGCACGTCCATATCAAGTCGATGTTCTCGATAAAGCAGGTTTAAAGTCTGCCCATGAGCAGGTTCTAGCCGATTTTGGCCCTTGTGACATTCTAATTAATGGGGCTGGAGGAAACAGTGATGAAGCTAATACTACTCTTGAATATCATGAAACAGACATTGATCCAGCCTTCCGCTCTTTCTTTGGTCTGAATGAAGATGCCATTCAAGGTGTGTTTAATTTAAACTTCCTAGGAACGTTTTTACCAACTCAAGAATTTGTACCTGACATGGTCGGTCGTGAGGGATGTAGTGTTCTTAACGTCTCCTCGATGGCCTCATTCAATCCACTGACTAAGGTGTTAGGCTATTCTGCGGCTAAAGCAGCAGTGAATAACCTTACTGAATGGCTCGCCGTCCATTTTTCACATGTGGGTATCCGAGTCAATGCCATTGCTCCAGGTTTCTTTGCCACTGTGCAAAACAAAAACCTACTTTTCGATGACAAAGGTAATCCAACAGCCCGCTCAAAAAAGATTATTGATGGCACCCCCATGGGGCGCTTTGGTGATCCTAAAGATCTGTTGGGTACTGTTGAGTATCTCATTGACAACGATGCTTCCGGTTTTGTTACCGGCGTGATTATTCCTGTTGATGGTGGATTTAACGCCTACGCAGGAGTCTAGTAACTGAAATACTTGCCGATAGGCAAACCACTGGCAAGATCCCTTTCAAGGTAGACGGGAAGCAACGCTCCCCGCTCTACTTCTGAAGGGGTATCTGTAACGGCAATTTTAAGATAATTTCCGGTCAACCCATACCACAAACCATTCCGTTTTTCTTCAATAATAACCTCAGCTCTCATGCCTATTTGGCGATTCATATAGCGTCTAAAGTGAATAGCTGATAAATCACGCATTGTTTTTGCTCTAGCGTCGCGGACACTTTCTGGTACACGGTCTCTAGCTGTAAAGAGCGCTGTCTGTGGCCGCGGAGAAAAAGGGAAGACATGCAGTTGGCTAAAATCCATGGTTTTAAGGAAATTAATTGATCTTTCAAATTCCTGTTCATCTTCGCCGGGCAATCCTGCAATCATATCAGCCGCGATAAAAGGATCATCCTTCACCTGACGGAGCATAGTGATGACCCTCTCCATCTGCCCCGTGTCATAGTGCCGATTCACCCGTTTTAATACAGCACTCGACCCCGATTGTACGGGTAAGTGAAAATGGGGTTGAACACGAGAATCGGCACATACCGCAACTAATTTTTCATCAAATCGATCGGGTTCAAGCGAACTCAACCTAATCCGGATATCACTACCCAACGCCTTTAGAAGGTGGGAAAGTAAAGCTGATAAATCATTTTCATCACTTTTATACGCACTAATATTAACGCCGGTTAAGACGACTTCACGAAAACCTTCTTTTTCTAAGGAGAGTGTACGCCGAATAACCTCATCCATGTCGAGACTTATCGCCTCTCCCCGCGCTATAGTCACTCGACAGTAGGCACAACTATTATCACATCCATCTTGGATTTTTAAAAAAGCACGGCTATGAAATGAGAACGTGGCAGCTTCATAATCAAATGGTGAAGCCTGAGGGATGGAAGAAGAGGTCATGAAATTCTTAATGGCATCCATCAAGTCGATTCCAGCCACAAGTCGATTGGCTAGATATTGGGACAATCCTAATAGAGCCGCCTTATCATCTAATGAGACCACCACCACGCTTGAAGAGAGGTTCTCCAATATCTCACGTTCCATTTGCGCATAACAACCGGTTACTAACACAACAGGTTGTTGTGGCTGTGCCGCAAATTTACGAATCATCCTGCGTGCTTTCTGCTCTGCTTTTCCCGTAACTGTACAAGTATTCACTATGCAAAGGTCAGCCGCTTCATGGGGAGTAACCACCTCAAACCCTTCATGGACAAAAGAGTCGGCGATGGCCTCACTTTCGCACTGGTTCAGCTTACAGCCTAAGGTATATACTAACACTCTCATACGTTCTCCTCTGGATTACTATCATGTTCAATTAAAATCCCAAGGACTGTATCCAGAGCCTCCTTTAAGCGCTGTTGCATGGCATGGGCATAGGGATTATAGCGTTGGAGGTCGTAAAATAACTGTATAGGATCGTTACAGGTTTGCTCAATAATAGACAAAAGACGCTGATACCCAACTGTCGCCAGCTCGGTAGGCCCTAAGTGTAACTCATCCAAGACCCGACCAACAAAATGGGTGACTCCCTGTGAATAGGCGGCTTCACGGTCATGTTGTTCACAATCCATCTCCAAAACACGTAGTTGCATTTCGTGGTAGAGATTTCTCCATAGGCTCTCTTCTTTTAAAGTACAGCGGATAGGAGAGAAAACTAAAGGAAGACCAGCTATCCCGTGCTTCCCAGAATCGGGACCGAACATAGGATGAGTCGCTATAATGCTGATCGATTTGGGCAGCTTAGAGAGCATTACATGGGCTGGATATACTTTTACTGAACACGTATCCATGACTAAGGTCTCAGGCGCTAAGCGTGGAGAGACAGCAGTCATGACCTCTTCAAGGGCAGAAATTGCAACACAGAAAATTATAGTGGAGCAGCCTAGCAGCTCATCCTCGGAGACGAGCTCAACCCCTTTCGGTACACTATCTAACTTTGAACGGTTATACCCTTTGACAGAAACATAACGAGATAATTCAGTTGCCCAAAATGAGCCAAATCTACCTAAACCGTATACTCCAACTTCCATGCAG
>CAZGDR010000016.1:0-37015 GCA_964524755.1 uncultured Spirochaetaceae bacterium | reverse complement strand
GCTCGGAATTCATCCACATCCAGAGGCCTATGAGTATTGCCACGGACAATGCCATTCATCATCACAATAGTTCCTGTTGCACTTATTACGGACCTCAGTTTTCGGAAAGAATCTCCCGGGTTTTGGCTCTCTTCATACCAGCGATCTTCTAATCCGAGGACATTCCGGATGTACCTAGCAATAGCGTTAACATCTGTGACTTTCTTGAGTTTTCCGACAACGGGATTCATATCAGCACCCTCGGCCTTGAGGTTATCATTGGTCCACTCAATTATCCGCTCCATCTCTTCAATAGTGTCTACCAAATCTCTACTTGGTTGCTCAAATTCCTGATTTTTGACTGTTCTGTATTCGAGTAATTTAATTTTCTCCTCAGGTGGGGTCTTAAGGAAAAAATAGCCTAATGGGATACGAGTATCTCTGCTAACTGCCTTAATCTGATTGTAGGTCGGGGTCTTGATACCTTTTTGCCATTCTTGAATCATTGGCAGAGTTTTTGGAAGAACAATATCGGAAGCAGTTTGTTTAACCACCCAATCTAGGATATCTTGAGATATATTATAATTAACCCGCATTTTGAACTAACTCCATGGGAATCGGACAAGAACAGATTTAAAAATCTGTTCATTAGGTGAAAATATTATCAAATCAAATCTTCTTCTTTAATTAATATACCATATTTCATGTCCTTCGAGGAAAATAAGAGATGGTAGTTTTATATTGGGATACCACCTTGGACAGCACTCTAATATTGTCATCATAATAGATGGTCATGTGGTCATCTAGGATGAGATAACTCCGTGACAAACTCATCCGAATTTGAGATGTCCTTGAAGAATCGTTTGATTGCTGTCGTTCGTTGCTTCTTGTCCACAACCTCGGCATTGATATCATTAAGCCTCTTCTGAACTTTCTCAAACCTCTGTGCAAGCACATCAGAATCGGAAAAGGCACCTTTATTCACGGTTGGCAGGTGTGTAATTCAAACATGAAAAAAAGCCGGCCTCCCCCATTGTAAGGAATAACCAGCTTTTCTTAATTGTATCAATTTCATCCACTAACGTTGCCGAAGACGAGACTTGAACTCGTACGCCCAAAAAGAGCAAGGGATTTTAAGTCCCTTGTGTCTACCGATTCCACCACTTCGGCCCATCGACATACTATCGAAGCATCAGCCTTTCGTCAACCAAGAAATAACTATACTTTTAAAATATATCGATAAATATGGCTTGACAAAAAAAACTGAACGTAGTCTAATAAAACCATCGATGTTAGCCATGGCTAACTATTCGGTAAATTGAATCTTCAGGGAGCATATATGCCATTAACGTTTATTCGTGTCGGTCAAACGGCCTCTATTAAAGCCATACTTGGTAAAGATGCTACAAAAAAGTTTTTGTGTAGTTTAGGATTTACTGCTGGGGAATCAGTTACTGTGGTAGCTGAGAACGGTGGGAATTTGATTCTTTGTATTAAAGATTCCCGTATTGCCTTAGATAAATCTATGGCTCAGCGAATACAAGTTTAAATATAAATTACTAGCAGGAGTTAATAATGACACTTAGTGACGCACGTCCAGGAGAAATGGTGAAAGTGCGCAAAGTTGAGGGTAAAGGCCCAACGATGCGTAGAATTATGGATATGGGCATTACCAAAGGATGCACAGTAACCATTCGTAAAGTTGCGCCACTGGGAGATCCAATTGAAGTAACCGTACGAGGCTATGAATTATCACTTCGAAAAGCAGACGCTTCTACTATTTTAGTTGAAAAGCAATAGTTTTTGATATACTACCACAGGAGTTTCTTATGGCACACACCATAGCCTTGGCTGGCAATCCAAATTCAGGCAAAACCTCTATATTCAATGAACTCACCGGAAGTACGCAATACGTTGGCAACTGGCCTGGAGTAACTGTTGAGAAAAAAGAGGGTTATTTAAAAAACGACAAACGGTTTGTAGTTGTTGATTTGCCAGGCATTTATTCCCTATCACCCTACACTCTCGAAGAGGTCGTAACACGAGACTTCCTTATCGACGGCAAACCCGATTTGATAATTAATGTTGTTGATGCAACAAACTTAGAACGAAACCTCTATCTCACCACACAACTCATTGAGACAGGGATCCCTGTCTTAATTGCCCTTAACATGATAGATGTGCTAGCCAAGAACAAAGATACGATAGATGTAAAAGCCCTTTCTGAAGATCTTGGATGTGAAATTATTGAAACTTCTGCCGTCTCAGGGGTGGGATTGAAAGATCTCGTCACTAGATCTAGTCAACTTATAGAAAAGGCTACTGGTAGTGGTAAACCACCAACCTTCTCCCCACCTGTTGAAGATGCATTACAACAAATAGGGGTTTTGATAGAAGGGACTGTCCCACCAGAGACTCAACGCTGGTTTACCATTAAATTATTTGAACATGACGAGAAAGTATTCCAACGGCTACATCTTTCACATGAAATTGCTCACCAAGTTGCTACGATTATTGAATCGATAGAGACACTTATGGATGACAGTTCAGAAAGCTTGATTACCAATGATCGTTATGAATATTTAAGTTTGATAGCTAACAACTGCCATACACGATCCCGCTTGGCGGGAACCCTCTCCACTAGTGATAAGATAGATCGGATTCTTACTAACCGCTGGCTAGCACTCCCCATCTTCTTTGGCATCATGTGGGTAGTCTATTACATCGCCATCCAAAGTGTTGGCGATTTCTTTATTGGCTCCATAGAGTGGTTCTTTGGTGACTTCATTGGAGTAAATCTAGCCCTATTCTTAGAATCGATCGGGACCTCCTCCTGGCTGATAGGATTAATTGTTGATGGCATCATAGCAGGTGTAGGATCTGTTTTGACTTTTGTTCCCCAAATGATGATCCTCTTCTTCTTTCTTGCTTTTATGGAAGATAGTGGATACATGGCCCGGGTAGCTTTTATCATGGACCGGATTTTTAGAAAATTTGGACTGAGTGGAAAATCATTTATTCCTATGTTAATAGGTACCGGCTGTTCAGTCCCCGCCATCATGGCAACTCGAACGATTGAAAATCAAAGAGATCGGCGCATGACCATTATGCTGACTCCTTTTATCCCCTGCGGGGCAAAATTACCGGTATTCGCCCTCCTCGTCGGTGCTTTTTTTCCTAATAGTGCCTGGATTGCTTCATCTATGTACGCTATTGGTATCCTTGGAGTAATTTTTTCAGGGATTTTATTGAAGAAAACAAAACCTTTTGCAGGCGATCCTGCTCCATTTGTCATGGAATTACCGGCCTATCACCTCCCACGTGCAAAAGGAGTATTCATCCATATGTGGGATCGTGGTAAACAATTTATTAAGAAAGCTGGTACTATCATTGCTGTTGCATCAGCCGTGATTTGGATTTTACAATCTACAAGCTGGTCACTCCAGCTCGTTGAAACGCAAGCGAGTATCCTAGCCTCAATAGGACGTTTCATTGCTCCTGTCTTTGCACCATTAGGGTTTGGCTCTTGGGAAGTCACTGTGGCTACGTTAACGGGATTACTCGCTAAGGAAACCATTGTGGCAACTTTTGGTATTGTGTTGGGCTTAGGTACGGTTGCGCAAGGCGATCCCTCTTTAATTACTTCTATTGGAGCCTACTTTACTCCACTTAGCGCTTACTCCTTTATGATCTTTACGGTATTTGCCGTTCCCTGCGTAGCGGCCATCGCCGCTACTCGAAGAGAAATGCAAAGTGCCCGTTGGACGTGGGCTGCTATTTCATTCCAGTTTGGTATTGCCTACATTGCTGCACTACTAGTGTATCAAGTGGGAAGTCTCTTCTTCTGATTAAACCATAGGAGGTTTAACCCATGGCGAATATTATTGTCGGAATTATCATATTTGGTCTTTTAGGATGTATTGTTTTTAAAACTTTCCGTGCGAAACATACTGCAGGAGGGTATTGTCATTCGAGTTGCAAAACTTGTCCCTTTGCCTGTGATAAAGAGGATTAAAGATAATTTACAAACTCCTCATGGAGCGTCTTGTAGGGCGCTCCATTTTTGCATTAGTATGGGGTATCACCGAGGAGAAGAGAGATGTTGGACCAAAACGACTTACAAGCATTTGAAGAGAACTTGCCTTTTTGGAATAAAATGAATGCAGAGGAAAAACATACCCTCGAACAAGGCACTATTCGCTTTACCCATGGCAAGGGAACTATCGTCCATGAAGACCGCAACAAATGTACGGGACTACTACTAGTAGTTTCGGGACAACTAAGAATTTATATTATAAGTGAAACCGGCAAAGAGATTACCCTCTATCGCCTATTTGAGCGTGATGTATGTGTGTTGTCCGCTTCGTGTATGATTCGCAATATTTCCTTTGACGTCCATATTCAGGCTGAAAAAGAGACCACTATGCTCCGTATTAACACAGATACATATCAGCAGGTAGGCAAAAATAATCCAACTGTACAAGATTTTACTAACCAATTAGTCTCCTCTCGTTTCAGTGATGTCATGTGGGTGGTTGAACAAGTTGTATTTATGAGTTTTGACCGCAGGTTGGCAATCCATCTGTTAGAACAAGCTGCCATTGCCGGCAACGATTCTTTCGCCGTTACCCACGATGCAATAGCAAGAGATCTTGGAACAGCACGCGAAGTGGTAACGCGCATGCTCAGCCGATTTCAAGAAGATCAATTAGTCCGCCTCTCACGTGGAGGGATCACCTTAGTCGACCGCACCGGTTTATACGCCCTCACCTAAAAGGCCGCCCGCCAGCGGCCCAGCTTACTAAAGACCGAGCATGAGGCGCAACTTAGATTCGTTACGTACGCCAACTTCTTTTTTTACAACCTTCCCTTTTTCAAATATTATCATAGTAGGAATGCTCATTATCTGGTACTCAGATACAAGATCGCGTTCCATATCTACATCTACCTTACAAATCTTAACTTTACCAGCTTCTATATCTTTAGAAAAAGCATCCAGTATTTCACCTTGAATGCGACAAGGACCACACCAACCTGCCCAAAAGTCGACTAGGACGGGTACATCGGACTCTAATACTTCGTTAGCAAAAGTTTGCTCTGTTACATCAATTATCATTTTTCAATTCCTTCATTCGTTTATTTCTGTTCGCCCAATGTAGTGGTTTCTGATTTGTTTGTCTGTGACAAAGTCACTACAGTAATCAGAATTTGCAAAAATATGACGTTGACACAAATAGGAATTACTCCTATTATAAAAACCATAAGGGAACACCCTTACCGAGAAATCGGAACTATTATTTATACAAGGAGCTTTCATATGGAAGAGATTAAACGAAATCCTATGCCATTAATTGGCGATCCAGCACCAGAATTCACAGCAGTTACAACCCAGGGAACTATTAACTTCCCAGCTGACTACAAAGGCAAGTGGGTGATATTATTTTCACACCCAGCTGACTTTACCCCAGTATGTACAACTGAATTCATGACCTTTGCTACCATGCAAGAAGATTTCAAAGCCTTAAATACTGAGCTGATTGGACTTTCAGTCGACTCACTCTATGCCCACATTGCGTGGCTGCGTAAAATTAAAGAAATTGAATGGAAAGGGATGAAAAATCTGGAAATAACATTCCCCCTGATAGAAGACATTAAAATGGATGTAGCTAATAAGTTTGGCATGATCCAACCCTCATCCTCCAATACTCAGGCAGTGAGAGCCGTCTTCGTCATCGATCCCAAGGGAATTATTAGAACCATCCTCTACTACCCCCTTTCTACTGGACGCAACTTCGACGAAATCAAACGAATCATCCTCGCTCTACAGAAGGCTGACAAAGACAACGTTGCTACACCAGCTGACTGGAGACCAGGAGAAGATACCATTGTTCCTACCGCTGGTTCCTGCGGCGCTGCCAAGGAGCGCATGGAAACTAAAGATGATGACACCTATTGCCTTGATTGGTTTATGTGTTTCAAACGCGAAAAGAAATAATGTAACTATTTTCTTACGGGTCCGATTTTTTAATCGGACCTTTTTTTATGTTACTATCCCCTTGTCCGATAGGGGCTTCCCCATTAGGATACCTATATGGAAAATCTTATTGACTCACATTTTCATCTCTTAGCATTACAACACAAAGGAATAAATCCTGTCACTTTGTTGGAAGACCTCTTTGATTGCGGATTTGCGGGAGGCATCGATATAGGAATTAGGGCGAACGACATCGCTGAACGTACCCAGCTCCTATCGGCATATCCTCTAATCAAACTTGCTGCAGGCATTGGCCCCTGGGGCGCTGAAGGAGATCATCCTATCCCTCCCATGGTGCAGCAATTTGCTGAGTTAAGTGCTGCGTACCAGGTGGATTGTATTGGGGAGATTGGCTTAGATTTTCACTGGAATTATGGCACACCCTATCGTCAAAAAGAGCTCTGCATAATTCAAATGGAGCTAGCGAATCTTAGAGCGTGTCCCGTTGTGATCCACACTCGTGATGCCGACCAGGCAATGATGGAAATTCTAGATTCAGTCGCACTCCCCCATTCTGGGATTCTTCACTGCTTTTCATCAACGTGGGAGTTAGCTGAATGTGCTTTAAAACAGGGATTATATCTTTCATTTGCAGGCCCCATCACCTATAAGAACAATATACGCCTACGTGAAATCTTGGCAAAAGTGCCCCTTAATCGTCTGCTGTTAGAGACCGACAGTCCCTATCTGGCTCCCGTTCCCTACCGCGGAAAAATAAATACACCGCACCATATGGTTGAGATTTATAACGAGGCCGCTAGGATTAAAGAGATTTCAGTTACTGAACTGGCAGCAACTATTAAAACCAATTTCGCCACGTTGTTTCGTGCGAACGATAACTGCGGATAAGGAGGAGCTCTCTCGAGAGAGTCTTTTCTCTCTTCTGCAACAGTGGTAGTACAGATAGATACAGATCATCATACACGAGTCCCTCTAACTTCTCATCTTCAATCAGAGGAGCGTAGAGTTCATCAACAACCCAGCGTAAACCATCGATGGAATCAAGAGCTAGATAGTGGGTAAAGTTCGCTAAGTAGGGGACAACAACAAGGAAGGCACCACTATCTTGAATATAGGTCATGGTAGATTGAGCTTCTCGCTGTGTATGTACGCTTACTGGCAACTCATCCAGAATTCCACCTGTAAAATTTTCAGAAAAAAGCTGAGCTTCTGAGAGTGCCCGAGGATCAGTATCACTATACATCAACACAGTCGGCAGTGGAGTTTTCTCAGCGATTCCTGATGTTACCATACCAGCTGTAATCCATCCTTGGTCCTCTCCTTGACGAACGAAGATATGATCAAACCCAGAGACATTGCCCATCCCTACCGTTTGCACCGCTTGTCCTGTAGGTTTTATAGCCTCTGCAGCTCCATCAAGGGCAAAGGTGATAACGGGAGCACATACGATCAGCTGGGTATTTTTATGGATATGTTGCTGGATTGATTCAGCTAAAGTACTATTGTTAGAAACCTGATGCCAAGGGATTGTTTCTCTACGCAGGGTCCAACCCTGCCGAGCAAACTTCCATTGCAGGCTGAACTGACTACTGTATCCCTCATTGGTAATGAAAAGCAACTCCTGGCGGAAAGGAGAGTATAACCAAAAGGCGACTACCCCTAAGCATAGTATCAAAATGAGAATTATTAACATTATTATTCGCCTAGGTCGTACATGCATAGACCTACTGTAACAACCTCAAACACGCCCGTCAATCTCCCTATGACGGTTGACCAACACAATGCAAACAAAGTAAAATAAAGGAGTTAGAAATAAAATATTTTAGAAAGGAGTGAAATCCGTATGACTTCATACAAAGATCTCGGATTGGTAAACACCAAAGAGATGTTCGCCAAAGCAGTTAAGGGAGGCTATGCAATCCCTGCTTACAACTTTAATAACATGGAACAGTTGCAAGCTATTATCCAGGCCTGTGTTGAAACAAAATCACCGGTCATTTTACAGGTATCAAAAGGTGCCCGTGATTATGCAAACATAAATCTTTTGCGTAATATGGCAAAAGGGGCCACTGAGTATGCAAAAGAATTAGGCTATGAAATCCCTATAACCTTGCATTTAGACCATGGAGACTCCTTTGAAACATGTAAAGATTGTATCGACAATGGATTCTCTTCGGTCATGATTGATGGCTCACACTTACCATACGAAGAAAACGTAGCTCTCACAAAAAAAGTTGTAGAATATGCACACGCCCGCGACGTTACCGTTGAGGGAGAACTTGGCATTCTCGCTGGGATCGAAGACGATGTCGTAGCAGAACACTCAACCTACACAGAACCTTCAGAAGTTATCGATTTTGTAAGTAAAACTGGAGTCGATTCTTTAGCTATCTCAATTGGTACTAGTCATGGCGCCAACAAATTCACTCCTGAGCAATGTACACGTAATGCAGAAGGAGTTTTAATTCCACCCCCATTGCGTTTTGATATCTTAGAAGAAATTGAGAAAAAACTTCCTGGGTTCCCTATTGTATTGCACGGATCATCATCAGTTCCTCAAGAGTATGTCACCACGATTAATACATTTGGTGGAAATTTGAAAGATTCGGTAGGAATCCCAGAAGAACAGTTGCGTAAAGCCGCTAAGTTGGCAGTCTGTAAGATTAACATTGATAGTGATGGCCGACTGGCCATGACCGCTGCCATTCGTAAAACCTTAGCTGAAAAACCTGGTGAATTTGATCCACGTAAATATCTTGGTCCTGCACGTACAGCTCTTAAAGAGATGTATGTCTACAAGAATAAAAATGTACTTGGATCGGCTGGTAAAGCTTGAACAACTAACTCTTTCTGTAAACGAGAGGTCCTCCCCTTTGACGAGCGTGGGGACCTTGTGTTATAGTTTGTTGCGGTAGGGGGTTTCCCCTTATTAAATTTAGAATTCCGGTTTCATAGAGACAAAAAGGAGAACGATGGCTACGAAAGAATTGAGGATTAATCGACAGATTCGAGCACGAGAGGTATTCGTAATAGATGCCGAAGGAAATCAGCAAGGCGTGATGAACGTCTTTGCCGCTGTAGAGCTCGCTGAAGAGGCGGGGATGGATCTGGTGGAAGTTTCACCAAATGCCAATCCTCCAGTATGTAAAATACTCGACTATGGAAAGTATCGTTACGAACAAGAGAAGCGTAACCGAGAAGCGAAGAAAAATCAGACTGTTGTAAAGCTGAAAGAAATTCGAATGCAGCCCAAAATTGAGCGACATGACATGGAGTTCAAAACTAAGGCCATTGCAGAATTTCTCGAAGAAGGTAATAAAGTTAAGGTTTCAGTCCGCTTCAGAGGTAGGGAACTTGCCCACACAGAATTGGGTAAAGTTGTCTTGGATAATATCCTAGAGATATTGACCGAACGTGGAGCATCCTATAATCTCGATAGACCGGCAATGATGGAAGGGAGAATGATGAGTCTCATCATTAGCCCTGCAAAAGCGAAGAAATAAACAAGCATCCCATAGGGATGATAGTATGTAGCTGTTCCAAGGGGTCTTGTTCCTTGAGAACGCAAAAGAGGTAATAATGGCAAAAACGAAAATGAAAACAAGAAAAGCTGCTAAAAAGCGCTACAAAGTAACTGCGACGGGTAAAGTCATGTATAAAAAGCAAGGCACCCGGCATATTCTCACCAAAAAAAGTACCAAGCGTAAACGAAATCTTCGTCATCTAGGTATTTTAAGTGATGCGGAAACCAAGAAAGTCAAAGTCTTACTTCCGTACGAGTTTTAGGGGAGGATTGAAATATGCCAAGAGCAATAGATGGAACAAGACATAAGGATCGTAGAAAGAAAATTCTCGATCAAGCTAAAGGATATTGGGGTACTAGAAGTACCAATTATCGTAGTGCAAAAGATGCTGTAGCTAAAGCTGGCCAGTATGCATACCGTGACCGAAGAAGGAAGAAAAGAGATTTCCGCGCATTGTGGATTAATCGAATTTCCGCTGCAGCACGAGTAGAAGGATTAAATTATTCCCAATTCATGCATGGTCTCAAATTAGCTAATATTGAAATTAATCGTAAAGCTTTGTCGAACATGGCTATTGAAGACAAAGAAACATTTTCTCAATTAGCAGCACAAGTAAAAGCGGTCTTAAAATAAATCATAGATTCCAGGAGGTGTCCAAGATGACTACTCTCGATAAAGTCCAGTTGCTAGAACAGCGGATTATTAAAGCCACGGTGTTGATTCATAGTCTTGAAAAGAAGATCGAAGAATTAAATGATGAGGTTGAGGTTCTCTCTGTACACAATGAAGAGTTACAGAAATATGCTGATAACTTCAGTGTTGACAGTAAGCTTATCGAAGAGAGTATTTCTAATGCTCTTGAACATCTTGGGACGATTGAAGGACTCGATGATATTGAAATCTACGATTCGCTTTCTGATGACCTTGAAGTGGCTGACCAATTTACCGGTGGTGCCGGACAGTCAATTGATGAGGTTTCGCTTGAAGATTTGACATAATAGTATTCTAACTGTGTAAATCAAGTAAAACGGAACCAGAGATGGTTCCGTTTTGTTTGTTACTATGGTAGATTAAGTTAGACTTATTTGGGCTTGCGGTGTTTGTGAAGAGACAATTCTCTTGGCTCAAACTACATTTACGGGAGATGGTATAGCCGGGTTGAATTGATCCTGGGGAGGTTCGCCTCCTTTTTAAGGAACAGAATGCTCGGCAACAAGTTTCCCCCTTGGACCACCGGTTCAAGAGATCAATCTGAACGGCACTGCAGGCCCTTCTTTATAAGGAATTACGATACATGATAGAAGCTGATGCTTTACACGATGTAGTATTCATAACCCTTCCCGATACCTTACAACGGGATTTCGAAGACTTCATTTTTAACCCCACTATTCCACTACCCGTGCAACTTGCCGATGGTAGCTCATCTATTCACCCTAGTGAAGGAATTAGCATTGAAATGATTGCGGCTGGGCTTATCAAGATTGTAGCTCACGCCCCAAGTCATACACATGCTGCCTATTACCGCTCTTTACTTATCGCATTGCAACCAGATATTGTGAAAGAGTTACAAATTGCAGCTATAGCCCGAGCTAAAGTAGAAGACTATGACTTCGCTGAAGAATTATTTTCAGCTGCGAACTTCCTAAGTCCTGAAATACCTGAGCTATTTGTCAATCTTTCAGTTTTATATGGACAGAAAGCACGCGTAGCAATCGATAAGGATGACCAAGAATCTGCTGACATTGCTATAGAAAATCAAGTTAATGTGTTACGTAGAGGATTAGAACATCATCCCAATTCAGAACTGTTACTTGCTGAATTCGGCATGTTACATCTTTTTCTAGGAAATGATGAAATTGCCTTGACCCATCTCACAAAGTACCTAAATATAGCTGACACGAGTGAGAAGAGAGACCTTATCGAAAAACGGGTCAAAGAGATTAACGAACGCTTAGAAAATGATCAGACGTTGCATGCCGCATTTGATGAGATGCAGTTAGGAAACGAAGAACAGGCTTTACGCCTTATTGAAACGTTTATTAGTAATAATAAAGATGTTTGGTCAGGTTGGTTTATAAAAGGATGGGCTCATCGACGGCTCACCGATTATGCTGCAGCTCAAGAAGCATTCCTCAAATGCCTCGAATTAGGAGAACAAAATGCCGACATTTATAATGAATTATCAATTTGTTCACTGGAACTCGGCAATGAAGAACTCGCTAAAAACTATTTAGAAATTGCTTTAGAGCTTGATAATGATAATGTGAAACTCCTGAGTAATCTGGCTTTTCTCCATATTCGTGATGAAGAATTCAACCAAGCCCATGACTTGTTGCTGAGGGCTCAAGAGATAGACCCCAAGGATCCTGCTATTATACATCTCCAAAAAGAATTGGGAATTGAAGAGGACTCCGATGTCATCCACGGCTAATAAACAAATCTTTTATTGTACAACAGAAGAAGAAACTAAAGAGGTTGGGCGTAAGATTGGAAAAATCGCAGAACCGGGGACCGTTGTTTCACTACGCGGGCCACTTGGTACAGGGAAAACAGTCATAGCAAAAGGGATCGCAGAGTCTTTAGGAATATCTGAAGCAATTGTCAGCCCTACTTTCACTCTCGTACAAGAGTATGCAGGACGCCTTTCCCTCTACCATCTTGATCTCTATCGCCTTGATGGTGTTGAAGATTTTGAAGGTATTGGTGGAGAGGAGTTATTATATTCTGAGGGTATTACCGTTATTGAATGGAGTGAAAAGATAGAAGAAATCCTACCTCCTCATACACTACGGGTATCTTTGCATATCCAAAAAGATGGGAGAAGAGAAGTTCTTGTTGAGGGAGTGTCATTATGAACATTCTGGCTTTAGAAACCTCTGGAGATATCTTACACTTGGCACTCCAAACTGACAAAGATTATAGTGCTCACACAATCACGGTCGGACGCCATTTCAGTGAAGAACTAATTGTACGTATTCAGGCTATTTGTAACGATAGAAATATAAAATTACAGCATTTAGATCTCTTAGTATGTGCTCGGGGACCGGGATCTTTCACTGGCCTACGGGTTGGTATGGCAACTGCCAAAGGTATTTCCCTAGCTGCCGCTATCCCTCTCGTAAGCCTGAGCACCATGGATATTTTCCACTACCCTCTCCAACAACTCTCTATGCCTATCCTTTGTGCACTCGATGCTAAAAAGAAACGTTACTATTGTGCTTTGTTTAGTCGTGGGGAACGCTTAACTGCCGATTTAGATGCTACCATACCAACTATCATTGAACACATTGCCGCATATCCTGAAATTCTCGTCACAGGTCCCGATGCCCTAGCTTTGAGTTCAAAACTTCGTGATGAAGTCACCAAACGCACTTTACAGACAAAAATTTATCTTGACACATTGAAATATCGCGATTATGGCGAATCTATGATAGTATTAGGTAAAGAATTGTTTACGACACAAGGACCAGATGCTCCTAGCTCAGGTCCTACCTATATCCGAAAGAGTGATGCTGAAGTATCTTTAGAAGAGCGTAATACAAAAATTCAAACTGGAGAGATCAGTCATGAGTGAGAAACAACCCGATATCATTATCATTGGAGGCGGTGCAGCAGGTCTATCTGCAGCTCAATATGCGGCAAGAGCAGGCCTATCGGCACACGTTTTTGAAGAATTAGCCCCCGGTGGGTTACTATTAGTTATTGACAAATTGGAAAACTATCCTGGGTATGATGCTCCCGTCAGCGGATTCGAGTTGTCTGATAAATTTGCCAAACAAGCTGAACATTTTGGTGCTGTTATCCATTATGGATCAGTTGAATCGGTTCAACGAAATGATGAAGACCTTTTTACTGTAGTTACAAGTGATGGTACATTTACCGTCCCAGCCGTTATTATGGCCACAGGGGCAAAACGACGTGAACTGAACATACCTGGAGAGAAAGATTATCAAGGGAAAGGGGTCTCCTATTGTGCTACCTGTGATGGCCCTTTTTTCAAAGCTAAACGAATGCTAGTTGTGGGGGGGGGAGACTCCGCCTGCGACGAGTCGCTATTTCTCTCTAAATTAAGTGGAGATATTGTGATTGTCCATCGTAAAGACCGGTTCCGTGCTCAAAGAAGTATTGCCGGTATGGTAGAAAATGACAGCCATATTGAGATCCGTTTTATGCATACAGTAAACCGTATTATTGGAGACGGTAACAAGATCACCTCTGTTTCTTTACATGACAGCTCTACCAATCGCGACTATGAGGAACCTTTCGATGCAGTGTTCATCTTTATTGGCTCTGATCCCCGCACTCAACTTGTTCCCGACGCTGAAGTAGATGAAGGTGGTTATTTGATCACCGATGAATGGATGCATACCAATATCCCGGGACTATTTGCTGTCGGGGATGTACGCGACACTCCCTTTAGACAGGTTATCACTGCCGCCTCGGATGGCGCCGTTGCTGCCCACGCTGCAGCTAAATATATTGATGAATTACGTGGCCAAGCATACGTTTAAATCTAACAGATCAAGGATATATTAAGCGAGGAGCTTAAGCTTGTTCACACCCCTCTAACACATTACTATACATTTCCTTGGCTACAAAAATTGCCGATTTCCTGTAAAAGGAGACCGGCAATATATCCTGAGATGTAGTTTCTAACTATTTAGTTAAATCTCCATAGAGCTCCAATATATCCGCTGAATCCAAGACCTAAATCAACCACACCTTCTTTTAGAATTCTCAAGCCTGGTGCAATTCTGATGTAGGTGTCGATGGGAACTTCATTGAAGTGATACACTACGCCAAATGGAACCAGTGCAGACAGTTTTACCCCACCCTTATTTAAAGGAATACCAACAAAACCACCTACACCCATGGTCACATCAAAATCTGCTTTTTCAATACTAAATTCAGCAATTTTATAATTGGCAGCAAGATCAAAAGAGAGATAGTCAACTCCAAAATTATTGAGACCCAAGTTACCAATGAAGTCAAAATCACGGTTAGCCCTGTATTGAAAGCCAAGACCAGTATTTGTTCCTAGGTTAAGACCTAAAGCAAACTTACTTTGAGAAGCTCTTGATGTACTTAGAGAGGCTGAAGTCGCGGGTACAAGCACTAAGACGACGAGAATCATTACTAATAACATTCTTCTTTTCATATTATTTCCTTCCTTTCGCAGAATATTTCATCTGCTAGTTACCATGGTTATTTTAACACAATACAAAATCCTTATCTACTGCCAATAAAGGAGAATGTGTCTGAATGAGAGAGATAAAGAGTTCTCTATATAAGAGAGCCTCGAGTATGTTAGGAAGTGTCCATTTTACGAATTCTCTTGACTATTCAATGGTAACAATGGTGTAATTACGTATGAGAATTATGATGGTCTCCAGTGAGGCAGTACCTTTTTCCAAATCGGGAGGACTGGCCGATGTTGCTTCGTCTCTATCAATTGCATTATCGGCCTTAGACAATGACGTACGCTTGGTTATCCCAGGTTATGGTTCAACCGACGATTCACTTTTCACCAGTTTACCACACATGGTAGAGATACCCATTGGTGGCAAGACTGAACGTGTCCGTTTTAAACAATTAGAAGACCAAGGGATAACTGTATATCTGGTTGATCACCCTTGGTTTTCTGGACGTAAAGGGATTTATGGAAAGACGTCTTATACACCGTATGGGGATAATCTATTACGCTTTACGTTATTTTCAAAGGCCGCGCTTGCTTTATGCAAAGCTCTTGATTGGATTCCCGAGATAGTACATGGCCATGATTGGACAACAGGGTTTCTCCCCTCGCTTACCAAGTCAGAGAAGGCTTTTCAGAATTCTATTGTCGTCTTCACTATTCATAACCTAGCCTACCAAGGGGTTTTCCCGCGCCTTGACCTACTCCTCTCCGCCATGCCCATTGATCAAACACTACTGGAGGGGAAAGGGACTGATCAAAGAACTAACATGCTTAAAGCGGCTATTGAAAATGCCGATATTCTGACTACTGTAAGTCCCACATATGCAAAAGAAATCCAAGAAGTTGAACAAGGTTGTAATCTAAACACATTACTGCATTCCCGGGCGGATCGGCTTTTTGGCATTCTCAATGGTATTGATACCGTTGAATGGGATCCTTCTGGCGATAGGCTACTTGATACCCACTTCTCTATTGAAGATCTCTCGGGAAAAGCTGTTTTAAAAGAGAAGATGCAGAAGCGATTTGGACTCCCTCTAAAGAAAGATGTTCCTGTGATATCTATGATTAGCCGAATAGCTGACCAAAAAGGATTTGTTGAACTCTTGCAAGGTATGCCTTGTGCTTTAGAACAAATAGTAACTGATTTTTCAGTTCAGATTCTTATAATTGGGACTGGAGAGAAAACACTGGAAGATAAACTTATGGCTCTGGCAGAACTACATGATAACCTCTCTGTTAACCTTATTTTCAGCAATGAAGCTGCTCATTTGGTAGAGGCTGGGAGTGATTTCTTTCTCATGCCAAGCCGCTATGAACCATGTGGCCTTAATCAGATGTATTCGTTGCGGTATGGTACAATACCCATTGCAAGGCAAACAGGTGGCTTGACTGATTCGGTTATAGATATTGATGAAGGAGAAGGAACCGGTTTTCTGTTTAAAACAATGTCGGGAACAGCAATTTACGAAGCTGTTGAACGTGCTATTACTCTCTATGCTTCAGATCCGGCAACGATTTCATCCATACGGAAACGTGGTATGGCAGTCGATTTCTCATGGAGAAATTCGGCTGAGGAGTATATGACCGTCTACAGGTATGTAAAAGAGGGGTAATTGGAATGGCAAGGAAAAAAAGAACCATCGCTATTGTACTAGGTGGAGGAAAAGGAACTCGGCTCTATCCTTTAACCAAAGATCGAGCTAAACCAGCTGTCCCATTTGCTGGAAAATATCGTTTGGTCGATATCCCAATTTCCAACTGCATCAATAGTGGAATCAAACAAATATATATTCTAACTCAATTTAACTCAGCTTCTCTGCACAACCATATTGCTAATACCTATATTTTTGATACGTTCACCAATGGTTTTGTTGAAGTCTTAGCTGCAGAACAAACTTACCACACTAACGACTGGTACCAAGGTACAGCTGATGCCGTACGCAAAAACCTGAAACACTTTGCTGACCAAGAAGCTGAATATTACATTATCCTTTCAGGCGACCAGCTCTATCGGATGGATTATGAGAAGATGCTCAACACCCATATTGAATCTGGAGCAGTCCTCACTATTGCGGCAAAAACCATCAGCCGTCAAGAGGCCACTGGCTTGGGTATTATCGGAGCTGATGAAGAGGGGATCATCCATAAGTTTTACGAAAAACCTGCCCCTGACTACGACATTTCTGAATACCAGATCCCTGCTACATTATTAAAAAATAGTTTAAACCAAGAGCCAAGTGAAAAAAATGAATATTTGGCTTCAATGGGAATCTATATATTCAATGCCCAGGTTATGAATGATTTACTGAAAGGAAATACTGCTACTGACTTTGGAAAAGAAGTGATCCCAGATGTTATTAAAACTCAGAAAGTTGCGGCTTATGTGTTTGATGGCTTTTGGGAAGATATTGGAACTATTAAAGCTTTCTATGATATTAATATAGACTTAGCTTCAGTTACCCCCTCTTTTAATTTCTACAATGAAGAAATGCCCATTTATACACACCGCAGACATTTACCAGCGACTAAAGTAAATTTCTGTAATATTAGTTGTTCCTTGACCAGTGAAGGTTCTATTATTACCAATGCTTACATCGTAAATTCGATTATTGGAGTACGCACGTTAATTGAATCTGGAGCAAGCCTCGATGGAGTCTACTGTATGGGAGCTTCATACTACGAGACACCTGAGGAAAAGGCCGAGAATGCCCGTAAGAAGATACCTAATATTGGTATTGGACGGGGCACCATTATTCGTAGAGCAATCATTGACCAAAACGCAAGAATAGGTGATGGATGTCGCATTGGTATTGATGATATTCAACGAACAGAAGGCGACTTTGCTAACTATTCAATCCACGATGGAATTATAGTCATTCAAAAACATGCAATTATTCCAGACGGAACAATTCTGTAGCTTTTACCCTAAAGAGAGAGTTTCTATCCTATTTCTCGTTGGTATATCGGAGGGCACTAGAGGAAGTTGTAGAAGCTCTTCTAGGGTAACCCAGCGTGCGTCTTGATGTTCATGTAGCCGATACTGTGCTGGAGAGACTGCATCAACCCAAAAGACATGGGCATGATAGAGTACGGACTTATGAATAAACTCATGCTGCAAAAAGCAGGTACCAACATACACTTTCAAGTGTAACTCCTCTAAATACTCTCGAGCAAGCGACTCTTCAGGAGTCTCCCCCCACTTATGTTTACCCCCTGGAAATTCCCAAAGCCCCCCTATTTCTCCACCTTCTTTCCGTCTCGCAATAAAATAGCGGCCAGCTTCAAAAAGCACTCCAGAGGTGGTAATTCTTTCAGAATTATATGTCAGTTCTCCCATATTGACTCCTATAACAAAACTGCTGAAGGAAATAGAAAGTGTACTATTGATACACCAAGCATGAAATACCCTAAATTTCGTTTATGTTTCTCAATATATGTTCCAGTTTTATCAAACATCGCTGTTTCGTTTAGTGCGACTGAGAGATTAATATTATTTTTTCTAGTTTTATGTAAAGACCCAAGCTGCTTTATATGGTACACCACTAATATAAGAAGACAAATAATAGGGAAGAAATCTCCTAGCAATACTGGTCCTGGAGGGATTGGAAAAGCAATGTTCCATGCAGCCAAAAGGAGTCCTACAATAATCAAAACAATATGAATTGGTATACTATTTCTTATGGTATTGCGGAGTCGTAGGAGGAGCAAATACTGCCCTCCATACTCATCTCCAAGCAATATTCCCGCATTCATCAGTAGATAACTTATAGTTAATAGATAGGCCTGAAACATCATGCTGTACCCATCTCAGCATGGCGACAAACAACCCCAACCTGCCCTACAAGAATCTCAGAATCAAACCAACCGTTTTCCTCTCTAGCCGCCAATCCTGCCGCTTGATGAATTAAAACTCCAGTGTGAGCTGCTTCCAATGCGTCATATCCTTGTGCTAATAGAGCACCAATTATACCGGTGAGCACATCCCCACTCCCGGCGACACCCATTGCATTATTCATTCCATCAACGACTATAGGTGGTTTCCCAATGGTACGACCATCAGCTATCCAAATAACATGGCTTTTGTAGACTAAGACACATTCAAGGGTCTCTGAAATGTGTTTCAAAGCTTCGACGAATGATTCTGGAGTACCTAAAGGTCCTATTTCTTGAGCTAAGAGCGGCATATGTAATGTTTCTAGCATTCGATGTAATTCTCCAGGATGAGGCGTTAGGATTAATGGACCATGAGCTGTCCCTTGCACTCGGTGATTCTCCACTACATTGGCAAAGGTGGCAATAGCATCCGCGTCCAAAACTGTGGGGAGCTGACTGTTCATCAATTCAATGAGCTGATCTTCGTGTCCTTCTCCCCAACCTGGTCCAGCCGCAATAGCCTGATATTTCTCTCCTAATTTTGAAGCAGAAATCACCATATTTTTTTCAATGGGCCTAATAATAATTGACGCTGTCTCCGTCGCCGCAATAGCAGCTACTTCTTGGTCACAGCACAATGTGACTAACCCACATCGACTATGAAAGGCTCCACGAGCAGCTAATCTAGCTGCCCCCGTGTAAGCCAAACTACCGGCAAAAAGGGCTAAATGCCCTCGTTTGTTCTTATACGTATCCTCACCCAAACTCGTTAGTTTGAGCTCCTTAGCCGTGCTTAAAGTAGCTACTGGCACCGATTCTTGTAGCAATTGAGGGGGAAAAGAGGGGTTTACACAGGAAATATTCCCCCAACCTGCACGACAAAGGGGATGATATGCGGCTGCTTTCGTTAGACCCATAGTCACCGTAGTATCAGCAAGTACCCGCATAGCTTTAACTGGTAGGCTATCACCACACCCAGAGGGGATATCAATGGAGAATATTTGTACGCCCCGTTTCTTTTGGGTATTTATAAGTTTGACGACTTCGGCAACTGCTCCTCGAAGAACACCACGCAATCCTGTTCCAGCGATGCCATCTACAATCAAATCGGCCTCGGAGAGCAAGCGCATGGTGACTTCAGACAAAGCCCCTTCTAGATTTACAGCTTCGTACATTCGAAATCCATATTTTTCAGCTATAGCTCGTTGGATACTACAAGCATAAGAGATGTTGCTTCCAAAAAGGAGGATAGAAAAGTTCTTTAACCCAGAAAAATAAGCTTCTCGGGCCATAACTAAAGCATCTCCTCCGTTATTACCACCACCCACAACAAAAACAACTTGTCCTAATGCAGGACTGCACGTTTGTCTGGAGTTGAGAAAGGCCTGCCAACCTTTAATTCCGGCTTGTTCCATTAATATCAAACCTGAAACTGCATATTCTTCTTGAGCCTTGGAGTCTATACTTTCCATTGTCTGTGTACTAACTAATGTCTTCATGCTTTTATAGTACTGCCTCCTGCTCGTGCGGTCAATATTGTGCATACGGAATGAATTTACCTAAAACTAGTAGCACAAAATACTATATTCGTGTTACTATTCATAAAATCATATCTGAGGAGGGAAAAATGGCAGAAATTATTCGCTTTGGAGTCTCGATGGATAAAGAACTAGTGGCGCTCCTCGATGAACTAACTATTCGACAACAACACCCAAACAGATCTGAGACCATCCGTTCTATGATTCGTCAGCAATTAGTGAATGATGTCAGCGAATCGCCTGAAACCTCAGTTTCGGCGGTAATATCACTCATTTATCACTATTCGACGAATTTGCAACGAGTTCCTTTGTCAGAATATCCTTCACTTAGCCTCTCCACAAATCTACAAATGCATCTAGAACACGATATTGTCATTAAAATCTTAGTGGTCTCTGGACGATACGATCAGGTTACTCAATGGGCTGGTCGTATCACTGGTCAAAAAAATGTAGTGGGTCAAATCAACATTGCTGCGACTGATAATTTGTATAAAGAGCTCCGACCATGAAACCGATACTGATCCTCAATGAAGTAAGTGCCGCATATGGTAATAACACCGTTTTATCTAACATCTCTCTGCAGGTTTACCCAGGGGAAACACTTGTTATTACTGGACCCAATGGAAGCGGCAAGAGCACCCTCCTCAAAATCATATCAGGCAATATGATTCCCAAAGAGGGCTATGTAAAGGTATTAGGTATCGTCTTGAAAAATGGTGCAAATCGTCAAAAAATACGACAAAAAATTGGATTTTTAACCCAAATCCAACTTGATCCCGAAATAGCAGTCTCAGTGAGAGAAAGTGTATTATTGGGACTCTGGGGAACTCGTTTCTCTTGGATGAAACGTCCCCATAAAGAGGATTGGCAAAGAGCGATGGATAGGTTAGACGTCGTTGGTATGGCAGATCTTGCCCACCGTGATATGAGGAGTTTATCGGGAGGTCAAAGGCAACGAGTAGCTTGTGCCCGAGCACTCATTCGTGACCCCTCTCTTATCCTTATGGATGAACCCACAACGTATTTAGATGTTGACGCCAAGAAAGAGCTCATCGTTTTACTGAATAATTTACAAGCGCAATTAAATTTTACGGCACTCATGGTCAGCCATGAGATGCCTGTTAATTTAACTTTAAATCGCACTCTCCATCTAGAGAATGGGCGTATTGTCCCTACCTCTGAGGTTTTTACATGATACAACTACTTCAAGAAGCCTTCTCCATTGCAGTTATCCGCCACGCCTTTATTGGGATGGTAGTTGCAGGTGCTACGTTATCTTTGTTAGGTGTCATTATTGTTTCACTGCATCTTACTGCAATTCGTTTTACATTAATGCATGTGGGACTCTTAGGAGCTGCTGCAGGTATGGCTTTAGGATTTTCATCCTCTGGTGGGGCTTTTATCTTGGTAATTATTGCTTCTGTGGTGATGGGTAGTTTAGTTAAAGAAAAGGCTATGTCGGCAAGTTCAGTCAGTGGTTTATTTATGACGGGATCCCTTGCTGGAGCTTTTCTTTTACTTGCTGTAACCGGCGTGCCAGCTATGCAGGTATTCGATATCTTTGCTGGTAATATCTTGATGATGACGAAGGTGGATTTGATTTTCACTATTACGGTCGGGAGTATCATCATATTGGTGTTTTTTATCGCCTATCGCGAAATTCAGTTGGTATTACTTAATCGTGAATTAGCACAAATTTTAGGGCTCCCAGTTGAACTTATTATTACAGGTATGTTTGTACTACTCGGCATAGGTATTGCCACAGCACTCCGTTTAGTGGGTGCGTTGTTGGTCGATGCTATTATTCTTTTACCCGGTATAGCAGCGCTGAAATTTGCTAAAAACTTTGGTATGGCGCTCGTCCTCTCTTCTCTCTTCGGTATTCTTGCCACAACTGGAGGGTTCTTTATAGCTCTATTTTTCAATCTTCCCATAGGAGCCAGCGCGGCAATGGTTTCAACGCTCTTACTCGGTTTTTCTTTACTCGTTAATTATATTACATCAAATTAAGAATGAGGATATGTATGAAAAAACAATTGTTTTTATGTGGATTGGTCTTACTGTTGCTCGCCTCGCCTTTATTAGCTCAAGGAGTGGATGAGTCATCGCGTTATAATTCGTATGAGGGTACTACTTCTATGGGGCCATCTATTGTGGCATCAACTAGCTGGGTAGGTGCCATGGCTCAGGCTGCTGGAGCAACTGAGGTGATAGTACTAGCTCCTACGGAATTACGACATCCGCCCGAATATGATTTTGCCCCTAACGACATTATTCGCGCAACACAGGCTGATTTAGTACTTTGGGCTGGATATGAAGGGTTTATGCGTAATCTTGTCCGTGCTTCTGAAATACCAGCATCTCGCGTTGTACAAGTAGATACAAATAATGCTCCCGATAAGCTGCTCATTTCTGTTGAGGCGTTGGCTCAGCTCTTCGATACTATGGAGTATTTTTCAGTCTGGAAAGAAAAACTTAATCAATTATCCGGAGAGTTGTTAGCTGGTGCTGAAACACAAGCGGCATCTTCAATGACAGCGGCTGTCCAATTTCACCACCAAGCGTTAGCTCGTTATTTGGGATATAAAGTGGAATTTGTCTATGGTCCGCAAGATTTGACTCTCTCTGATATCCAAAAAATCGAAGCGCTAAATCCTGACATCATTATCGACAATTGGCATAGTCCACAGGGTGAACCCTTTCAAAAAGAGGGTCGTAAGTATGTGCAGCTGATCAATTTTCCTGGTCCTTTTGAAACTTCTGGCTTACTAGATGTGCTACATTATAATGGCAGACAACTAGAGTATTTCGAATAAACTTGACAGCTTTCGTGTAATTGTATAGGTTAAAAGTGTCTTGGGGTGGCCATTGTACGTGGCCTGAGATTACACCCGTAGAACCTGATCTGGGCAATACCAGCGTAGGGAGGCACGTAAACTCACCAAAAATTCCCCACAGACAGAAACCAATTGAGGAGGTGTTCCTATGAAAAGGCACTTTATTTCACTGGTTCTGGCTGTTTCTCTCATTCCCTTCATATTATTGGCACAAGGGAACCAAGAAAAACCAGAAATAGCAACACAGACTTTAACTGTCTATGCGTACGATTCTTTCGTCTCCGAGTGGGGTCCCGGACCACTAGTGGTACAAGCGTTTAAAGAAAAGAGTGGCATTGAGGTAAAACTTGTCTCAGCGGGAAACGGTGGAGAATTATTATCGAGGATCGCTCTTGAAGCCCACAACCCTCAAGCCGATGTCGTCGTCGGCATTTCAAATGAATTATTAGAAGCTACTATCGCTTCAAATTTACTCATGCCCTATAATTCGCCTGCATTGAGTAATGTCCCTAGTTTTCTCCATTTTGACCCATCTTACACGTTAGTCCCCTTTAATTATGGTAATTATGCGTTTAACTACGACAGTCAAACAATTTCTCAGCCTCCTCGCTCTTTGGACGAACTTCTAGATCCCCGTTGGAAAAAAAGTTTAATTCTTATGGATCCACGCACTTCAAGTGTTGGAATGGGTCTTCTAGCTTGGACCGTGGCAGTATATGGTGAAAACTATTTGGATTGGTGGGAGTATGTAAAGCCCAATGTGTTAACCGTTGCAGATGGATGGTCGTCTGGTTATGGATTATTTACGGAAGGCGAAGCACCGTTAGTAATCAGCTATACGACAAGTCCCGTATATCATGTATTATATGAAGATTCAGAACGCTATAAAGCTCTTCTTTTTGAAGGAGGAAATATGGCAGTGATTGAGGGAGTGGGTATCGTAAAGAGCACTAAGAACTTATCGGGAGCACAACAGTTCGTTGATTTTCTCCTCTCTGATGCTCAACTTGACATAGCCCTTACCAATATTATGTATCCAGTTAATGAAACAACTATTCTTCCCGCTGCTTTTAAATTTGCCCCCAAACCTGATCATTCTATTATAATGGATCCTGACGTAGTAGCTAATAATAGAGAAACTTGGCTAACTCAATGGGTGGAGGTTATGAGCCGGTGAACAAAAGAGAAACAACACAAGTAGGATCAGGAATTCTAGAAACATCTCGTTTTTATAGATCACTGAGTACTCCGGCGGTACTGCTATTAACTTTCCTCTTTGTTGTTCCTCTAGCTATAATTCTCAGTAAAGCTTTTATCGGGGATGATGGAGGTTTCTCCTTTTCCCGGATTACGCGAGTTTTCACAGACGCCTATACACTTCGCATCCTCCGTTTTACCATTTATCAGGCCTTCATAAGTACGGTAGTGTCGGTCGCCATTGGGTTGCCAGGAGCCTATATACTGGCAACCTATCGGTTCAAAGGGAAGAAGATAATTAAGGCTATTTGCACCATCCCTTTTGTTCTGCCTTCTATTCTTGTGGTTCTTGGATTTGTAATTTTTTATGGTAATAATGGGCTGATAAATACGCTTCTGATGAAAATCGGGAATCTTGAAAAACCTCCGCTTCAGATACTGTATACCTTTGGGGCGGTCATATTGGCGCATGCTTTTTATAACTTTCCTATAGCTCTGGGCATCATATCTTCATTTTGGGAACAATTACCCAGTCGTTATGATCAGACTGCTATGACGTTAGGAGCTAAGCGCTGGACTGTCTTTCGAACCGTGACGTTTCCTCGACTTATTCCGGCCATATTGAGTGCTTCAACGCTTATCTTTCTATTTTGTTTTTCCAGTTTTGTAATTCTTTTAGTCCTGGGTGGCGGTCCCAGATTCACTACGCTAGAAGTAGAGATATATCGTCAAGCTCGCATGACGCTCAATGTAGAAGAAGCGACTGCACTAAGTCTCTTATCGATTGGTATCACGTTATTATTTGTAGCCCTTCACCTTTGGGCACAACGCTCGATGACACATCAAGAAGAGATTGAGAGTACACCTGAAAAGAGACTTGAAAGGAGCCCTCGTTCATGGTGGGGCAAGGTTGCGGTGTACGGCTATGCATTACTAGCTTTCATCTTCGTACTAGGGCCTTTAGCTGCTGTTATTCAAAGATCATTTTTGGCCCCAGTCTCCCGTTCTGGAAATTTAGCATTTTCACTACGCTGGTATAAACAACTATTTGGTATAGACAATGTTGCCGGTTCTTCTTTAGGTCTGGCCAGTGCTGCTATTCTCCGTAGTCTTTTTATCGCTATTATTACCGCTTTGATCTCATTGATTATGGGGACTTTATTGGCCGCACGTTTACGGAGGCGTCCTACGCGCTCAAACTTCTCGTTGGAGTTATATGCGATGCTCCCTATGGCTGTTTCCTCTGTCGTGATTGGGTTAGGATACTACCTGATTTCTGCTGCAATTGGAGGAGGATCTGCCATCAGTCTTACTCTTGTCGTATTTGCCCATGTGGTGATTGCTTCACCTTTTGTGTTACGGACGATTTTACCGGAATATCGTAAGATTCCATTTAGTTATACTCAAGTTTCACTTACCCTCGGAGCAACAGTAAGCCAGACTTTCTGGCGAGTAGAGCTCCCGCTACTCCGTTCTGCTATTGCAACCGGTGCCGCATTTGCGTTTGCCATCTCAATGGGTGAAATCAATGCAACGTTGGTGCTTGCCGATAGTAACACAGTTACGGTTCCTATCGTTATGTACCGCCTCATTGGTTCTTATAATTTTGCTGGAGCTTGTGCGTTAGGTACAGTTTTAATGTTGTGTTGTGCTATAGTATTCATATGGATTGAATCAATGAAAAAGGAAATATAATGGCTGTTTCAGGACTTGTTTGTTCTCAGGTACGTGTTGAATACCCTGAATTTACTCTCGCTATAGATCTCAGTGTCCAAGAAGGTGAATTGATAAGCATCATTGGTCCCTCTGGGTGTGGAAAAAGCACCACGTTACAGCTAATTACAGGTCTTATCCCGTGCGCTTCGGGTACGATTTCACTGAATGATACCGATATTACTCACATGCCTGTTTGGGAACGTAATATTGGGATGGTGTTCCAGGATTATGCGCTATTTCCTCACCTTACTGTTTTCCAAAACATTGCTTATAGTCTACGCCTCAAACGAGTAGCGAAGAAGGAACGTATCGCCAAAGTGAAAATATTGCTCACCTTAGTTGGTTTAGAAGGGTATGAAAAAAGAAATATTAATCAGCTCAGTGGAGGCGAAAGGCAAAGAGTTGCTTTAGCGAGGGCTTTAGCCGCAGAGCCGCAGATCCTTTTGTTGGATGAACCTCTTTCAGCTCTTGATGCAAAAATGAGAAAAAGACTGCGCCAACAAATCCGAAATATTCATGAGACAACTGGCATTACTATGATCTATGTTACCCACGACCAAGAAGAGGCTTTGACCATCAGCGATCGTATCGTGGTCATGCAAGAGGGAAAGATTGAACAGTGTGATACTCCTGAGAATGTATACAATTACCCCGCGACTCTATTCGCTGCCAAATTCATGGGGGAAGGGACCCTATTACCTCATGCAATAATCCCAAAGACTCTAGTATCTCCTCATCAAGGTTCTAAAACTGTATTTCGCTCCAGTGATGAGCCACGTCATATTTTCTTTCGTCCTGAACGAGTACTTGTTCACGATAGCCCCTCGCTACCCTTTCCTGAATTTCTCCCTCACCTGCGGTTTAATAAAGCCAGAATACTCTCCAGTGAGTATCAAGGTGACCGCTATATCTTAGAATGTGACTGGGAAGGTCATATCATTGTGGCCTATTGTCGCCGTAAACCCAAAGCAACGGTAGTCACTTTGGGAGTTAGGATAACTGATATTGTTGAATATAGAGGAGAAGTCAGGGTTACTTAAAATAATTCAAAGAATATGAAGCATTTTGCTGTTTGCATTGGTTATATAGGTAAGGAGTACGACTATAGTGACGATTGGTCATCTTATGTAGTATATTAGTTATCAGATGCAAAGAAAAAAAGGCTGGCTTATAAAACAAAGCTCATTAATTATCCTTATAATTCTGTGTATGACAGCGCCTACGATCTTTGCAGGCGATCCAATAGATGACGGTTTTGGACTCACATTAGATGTTGGCTGGTATGGTTCCATCCCTAGGGCCTTTCACCAAGATGCCCTCCCCCTCCGTAGCCATTTGACTTTGGGAGGTAGTGTAACTCCCGTCATACTAGGCTTTGGAGGCATGATAGAGATTGAAGCTGGAATTTCATCGCATTATGTCAGTCACTCGATGATTTATGGAGCTACAGTATGGCGACCATTCTTTACCATTGGTCCATTCTTTAATCTTACCTTCCACATCGATGAACATTTCTCAGTTTCGTCAGGATTCACTCTATTGGCAGGTTTTTATACTCAAACGAAAGAATTCGCCCCCATAGTGCGTCTTTCAGTAACGCCTGGGTATGCCCTCCCTACTAACTTCAAGAGAAATCAATGGGTTATTATACTACCGATCAATGTAGATGTAAGAACAGATTATGTGTCAGTCTCCACAGGTTTTGGCATTACTTGGCGATTTGATAAGAATAAACAGGAGAAGCTATGAGAAAGAAGTTAATCATCTCTAGTATAATCCTCCTGACTCTATTTACCTTTGTTGCTTGTGAGCTATTTTTAGAGAAGCCTCCCAAACCAACCATCTACGCTTTGTTGGTGGGGATTGATTATAAGAATACCAATGAACAGAGAGATTTACCGGGGACAGTAGGCGACGCTAAAGAACTAGCCGCTGCCCTCTATCACCGTGGGGCAGAGATGGGTAATTCTGTAGAAATAAGACTTATGTTACAAGAAAATAATTCTCCTCTGCCCGCGAATCAAGATGACGCTCTTGAACTCTATCCCACAGTAAAAAATATTATTACTCAAATAAATAAAATTGCTAATTTAGTTACTGAAAATGATATTTTTGTTTTTTATTTTGCTGGACATGGATCTGGAGATGAAGATAACTTGGGCACCTTCGCGACAGCTTCTTTAGGTACATATGGAGCAGGTGACTTACCACTTTTAACTACAAAAACTCTTCGTGAAGAAATGCAAACTGTAAAAGGAACTAAAATCCTGATCCTTGACTCCTGTTATAGTGGTGCTCACGAAGTTGATTATCCTCGGAGTTTTGCAGCCCAATCAACTGATTCAGCTTACGATCCAGCCCAATTCTACCTACTAGCCTCTTCTGCACATGAAAAGTCTTGGGAGACTAATGAGTTCTCAAGTGATCACGCTCATGGCTATTTAACTGCATTACTTTTAAAAAGTCTTGGTTGGCAACACGATGGGACAAGTACTATCCCGATTTTTAATTCTGATTCTTCTGCAGAATCTGAAAGTGAAACAAACGGACACATTCCTAAAGGCTCTACGGCTCCAGTAGAACGTAATGGATCTATTATGATGGGAGATATATTTTCCTACATTTCTAATAAGTTCAGGAATAATAAGGGACAAACTCCCCAAACAGGTAGTGGTCCGCTCGACTTAGTCCTTTTTAGTCGACATTGGTAGGGCTTTAGCTAATTTCCATATTTTTTATGGCATCGATCTCATCGCGTAAGATTGCAGCTTGTTCAAATTCAAGGTTCTTAGCCCTTTCAAGCATTTCACGTTCTAGATCCCTAATGTATTGTTTCCTATCTTTGGCTATCAACAAATTATAATTACTCTTTAAGACGGTAATGTCACCCTTTTGGATCTCTCGTTTATCTATTTTCTCACGGGAAATCATATCCTGGATAGCTTTAATAATACTCTTAGGGGTTATACCATGCTCTTCATTGTACTGCTGTTGTACTTCACGTCTCCGATTTGTTTCATTTATAGCCTCTTCCATAGCGTGGCTATGTCGGTCAGCATACATAATAACCCGACCATCGATGTTACGAGCAGCACGTCCTATGGTTTGGATGAGGGCGGTGGCCGAACGTAAAAACCCTATTTTATCAGCATCAAGAATGGCTATTAAAGAAACTTCAGGTAAATCTAAGCCTTCACGTAAGAGGTTAATTCCTACCAGAACATCATAAGTTCCTAATCGCAAGTCGCGTAACAACTCTACCCGTTCAATGGTTTCTATTTCAGAGTGTAGATAACGGACTTTGAGGCCAAGATTTACTAAATAGTCGGTTAAATCTTCTGCCATACGCTTAGTTAATGTGGTAACCAAGACTCGCTCTTTGTTGGCAATAGTTCTATTGATTTCACCATAGAGGTCTTCCATCTGCCCTTCAGTCGGACGAACTTCAATAGTGGGATCAAGCAATCCTGTTGGTCTGATTAGTTGTTCAACTACCTGCGAAGATTCCTGTATCTCTCGATCACTCGGTGTTGCAGAAACATAGATACGCTGCTCACATGTTTTATCGAACTCATCATATTTTAAGGGACGGTTGTCTAAAGCTGATGGCAAGCGAAACCCATAGTTAACTAGATTTAATTTCCGGCTCCGGTCGCCTTCGTACATGGCTCCGATTTGAGGTAAAGTAACGTGTGATTCATCTATAAAAGTAAGAAATCCTTTAGGGAAGTAGTTCAGGAGAACCGGTGGAGCTTCGCCCTCTTCACGATTTCCTAATGGACGAGAATAGTTTTCAATTCCTGAACAATATCCTAGTTCTTGGAGCATTTCCAAGTCGTATTCAACGCGAGTTTTAATTCTTTCTGCTTCGAGAAGTTTCCCATTATTCACAAAATAGGTGTATTGTTCATCCAACTCCTGTCGAATTCGTCCAATAGCCGCTTGTATTTGTTCAGGAGGTAAGACAAACTGCTTGGCCGGGTAGAGAGTAAATGAGGGAACTGTCTCGATAACATTGCCAGAAACTGGATCAAACCACTCTAGACGGGCAATCTCATCCCAGTTAATCCTGATTCTCATCGCTGTTTCGAGATAGGATGGGCATATTTCAATTACATCTCCTCGGACACGAAATGCTCCCCGCTGTAGTATCATATCGTTACGTTCATATTGCATCCGCACCATATGTTCTAAGTCAGTTTTATGATCAAAACGTTGTCCTACTTCGAAATCTTTGACCATATCACGTAATGAGGTCGGATTACCTAAACCAAAAATACAGCTGACCGATGCTACAATAATGACATCACGGCGTTCCATTAATGCAAACGAGGCATAGAGGCGTAAGCGATCAATCTCATCGTTAATTGCAGCATCTTTTTCAATATAGAGATCTTTGCCGGGAACATAGGCTTCGGGTTGGTAATAATCGTAGGTTGAAACAAAATATCCTACTGCGTTATTGGGAAAGAAAGATTTAAACTCACGAAATAATTGAGCTGCTAGTGTTTTGTTATGGCTAAGCACCAAGGTCGGCCTTTGCACTTTTTCTATTATTTTAGCCATAGTAAATGTTTTGCCCGAACCAGTTACCCCCTTAAGGGTCTGGCGTTCGAAACCCGACTCCACACCAGCTGAGAGTAATTCAATTGCTTCATGTTGATCTCCGGCAGGACTATAATCGGCTACAACTTCAAATTGGTGAGGGCTTAGAGGACTGTCCATTCTACCCCCTCCGGACGCGTGATCAATTCAATCGATAGGGAAATGCGCTCATCCTTACGGATGACCACGACTTTTACAGTCTCTCCTGGGTGTGTGTCTACGAGGGCTCCATACAAATCGGCATACTCAGAAACAGGCTCTCCGTTGACCTCAACGATAACATCTCCTCCTAGAAAAATTATAGATGAGCCATATTGAACCCTCTGAGTCCCTCCACGCAAGCCTCCCTTCTCTGCCTTCCCTCCTGAGCGAGTCTGTGACACCAACAAGCCATTTGACACCGGTAAGTTAGCATACTTCACTATACTAGGATCAAGTTGCACCATGGTCGCATCTAGCCACCCTCGTAACACTTTACCGTATTGAATCAAATCTGGAATTACCGACATGGCTGTATCTACGGGAATGGCAAATCCAATCCCTTGGGAACCGCCTGTTGTTGAGTGGATGGTAGTACAAATCCCTACCATTTCCCCTCTACTGTTTAGTAAAGGACCGCCTGAGTTGCCTGGGTTAATGGCCGCATCAGTTTGAATCATGCCATTAATAACTGTATTCGAATCTGTTCGGACCGGACGACCAAGTCCTGAGACAGTACCGATAGTCATTGTCCGGTCATAGCCAAAAGGATTGCCGATCGCTACTACCTTTTGTCCAACTTTTAAGGTAGAGGCTGTACCAAAAATAATAGGATCTAAAATGACTCCTTGGGGTAACTGAGCTTTCAGTACAGCTAGATCATTTTCTATATCTTTGCCGATTAAAGTAGCTTCATGCGTAGTACCATCGTGGAGACTTATGGTGAGTTTTGTGGCATTTTTTACTACGTGGGCATTAGTCAAAATGTACCCATCTTGGCTAATAATGATTCCCGATCCAGTTCCTTGGACCGGCATCACCTCTAAGAAGGTGTTTAAGCCTAAAGAGACGGTGGTGATATGGACTACACTTTTATTGGCTAATTCATAAATTGCAATATTACGCATCTCATCCGCGCTGTAACTGTAAGCACTCATATCACCAAGGAATACAGAGACGCCTTGATCTCCATAAAAAATATCATTTACGGTAACACCAGCTAATTCAAGTAGCCCCAGTTCACCTTCCCTATCAAGAACTTCGCTCAACACTTCTCTTTGGCGCTCTACATAGTCTTTCTTTTGGAGCGAACGGGTCCAGACTATAATAACAATAGCAAGAAGCACTACGACCACACCTATGATGAGAGTTCGTATGACTCTCCAGACAGGGTGTTTTGATCGTCGTTTCCCATTTTCCAAATTACTCCTCCATACACACTATTGAGCTTCTTAATTGTACCTACTTTTTATCACAGTGTACACATATATAAGGTCAGTGACTCTGAAACACCTCTTTCCGTGTGGCAAAAATAATTACTATATTATTCGTTTGACTTTAAAGGTATGCGAACGGTATGTGTTGGTACCCCTTGGCCTAGATCCAACGTCACTTTCCACGATCCTTTCTTAAACAAATACAACGCCCAGATTGTCACCAGTACGTTACTGGTGAGCATACTTATCCAAATACCTTGCGTTCCAAAACCTAAAAGAAACGGAAGAATGTAGGTTAAAGGAACACGAATAATCCAAAGTCGTACAATATTTAAGACCATTATAGGCCGAGTCATTCCGCCACCTTGAAAAGCTCCCAAGGCTACATTATAAATAGCAAAAAACACAACAGAGATAGTGGTGTATCTAAACATCTCCACCCCATACTTAACGACCTCAGCATCATTAACAAAAAAAATAATGACATACTTGCCGAAGATAAAAACCATTCCCATACCTAGGGTTATGAAAATACCGATGATTAAAATCCCTCTTTTAGCCACAGATTCAGCGCCTTCGCTATCTTCCTCCCCCAGTTTTTTTCCAACTAAGATGGCGACTCCCTGACTAATACCTCGAGCAGGCATATTAAAAATTGATTGTACGCGACTACCTACTCCGACAGCAGCAATGACAGCTGGTCCAAAAGAGTTAACTACACCCTGAATCACTGCAAATCCAAGTGAAGACAACGACTGTCCGAGTGATGCTGGTAATCCAATCCTAGTCATCAATTTTAACGTAGGCCAATGAGGGCGCATGAGCGAGAGTCTGACACGTATCCCCTTATACCCACCAAACAAAATAAACATAGAGATACTACAGCTGATCATTCGCGCTATGAATGTTGCCCAAGCAGCTCCTGCTACTTCCATAGCTGGAATCGGGCCTAACCCAAAGATGAGTATGGGGTCAAGAATTACATTCAATAAGACAGAGGCTCCTTGTACAAATAAGGGCGTTACAGTATCCCCTATTCCTTGTAATGTACCGCGTAATATGAGGTCCCCAAATAAAAAGGGCATAGTTAAGAACGTAATCGTCATGTACTGGAATGTATAGTCATAGGTAATGCCGTCGGGTACACGCATAAGAGTAAGTAATGGATTTGCCAGAAAAATCCCAGTTAGCATTACAATCACTGACATCATTATGTTTACTAAAAATACTTGTGATGCCAGAAAATCTAATCGTTTCTTATTGTCTTGATTTGCGCCGTAAGCTTGACTTACCATTGTAGTTCCAGCCACTGCAAATGCAGCTCCAAAGACAATTATAAAATTGCTGATATTCATAGTTATTGAGGGAGCACTTATCGCCTCTTTACCTAATTTACCAAGAAAATAAGCATCTACCATATTGTACATGGTCTGCAATAAGTTTGATGCCATAATTGGTAATGAAATCTTCATTAGCTGAGACGTTAAAGAGGGGCCCTCAAGTGGTTTCATATCTAACCATCATAACTTTTCATTTAATTCTTGTCACCCGTGAAGAGGTTTTTTACATTATGGAACAATCTTAGAGTAAAACGTGAGCTCCTTGCTCTCCCTTTGCTTAAAAGAGAGCTCTATGATAGAATCTTGCAATCACACAAGCCTCCTTTGGAAGGGGCAAAGGAATGATTTATGGAGAAAAAAGACCTTGAGAAAAAAGAAGAGCGTAGCTTAAATTTTCTCGAACGAATTATCGAAGATGACCTAGCTAATGGACGAGTTCCCAATAATCAGATTATTACCCGATTTCCTCCTGAACCAAATGGATATCTCCATATCGGACACATTAAATCTATCTGCATTAATTTTGGTTTAGCCGATAAGTATGGTGGACGTTGTCATTTACGGTTAGACGATACTAACCCAGAAAAAGAAGAGATTGAATATATTGAGGCCATTCAAGATGACATTAAATGGTTAGGTTTTGATTGGGGTGATTATCTCTATCATGCCAGTGATTATTATGGTCAGTTATATGATATCGCCATCAACCTCATCCAAGAGGGCAAGGCTTATGTCGACTCTTTGAGTGCAGAACAGATTAAAGAATATCGGGGGACGTTGACGACTCCCGGCAAGAACAGTCCTGACCGAGATCGACCGATTGAAGAAAACCTTAGATTATTTAAAGAAATGCGAGCTGGGAAACATGCTGAAGGAACATACGTCCTTCGTGCAAAACTTGATATGGCCAGTCCTAATCTTAATATGCGGGACCCCGCTCTATACCGGATTAAATTTGCCCACCATCCCCGAACGGGTGATGAATGGTGTATTTATCCTATGTATGATTACACCCATCCGATCAGTGATGCTATTGAAGGAATCACACACTCAATCTGTACCTTAGAATTCGAAGATCATCGACCAGCGTATGACTGGGCAACCTCTATCGATGGCATTGATCATACTCCACGTCAATATGAATTTGCCCGACTGAACATCAGTTATATGTTAATGAGTAAACGACGTCTATTAAATCTTGTTCAATCAGGCATTGTATCGGGATGGAACGACCCCAGAATGCCGACTATCACAGGTATCCGCAGACGAGGTTATAGCCCTGAATCACTACGCGATTTTGTTGATCGGGTTGGTGTTGCAAAGGTTGAAAGCTTAGTTGATTACAACCTCTTGGAGTTCTGTGCACGAGAAGACCTCAATAAACGAGCCAAGCGAGTTATGGCCGTAGTAGATCCATTAAAGGTGATAATTACTAATTATCCTGAAGATAAAACAGAATTGCTCGATGCCGATAATAATCCAGAAGACCCTGAAGCTGGAACCCGTAAAATCCCCTTTTCTGGCGAAATTTTCATTGAACGGGAGGATTTTATGGAAGTCCCCGTTAAAGGATATCACAGATTATATCCGGGCAATGAAATACGGCTTAAACATGCCTACTACATTACCTGTACTGACATTGTAAAAGATGATGATGGTACGATTATTGAAGTTCATTGCACCTATGATCCAGAATCACGAGGAGGAACAACTCCCGATCGTAGAAGGGTCAGAGGAACCAGTCACTGGGTAAGTGCAAGCCATGCGATTACAGCCGAAGTTCGACTGTACGATAAATTATTTGTTTCTGAAATCCCCGGTCAAGCAACAGGCGATTATATGGATGATGTAAATCCCGATTCGCTGATTACTCTTGATAACTGTAAATTGGAACCCTCACTACAGGATGCAAAACCGGGTGAGTACTTGCAATTTATTAGGATGGGATACTTTATGGCAGACTCGGTTGAGCACCAAGCCTCCCATCCAGTTTTCAACCGTACAGTTTCTCTTAGAGATTCTTGGAGTAAAAAAGTAAAAAAACAGAAATAATTTTTTCCTGATAGTTATGAAGCGGAAGATCGAATCTTATTGACGCCCTTCCGCTTTTTGCTATACTTAGGTCATGCCAAAATATTTTTTTGACGCCCATATGCATGCTATGAATCTCAGACATCCCAACTTTATTTCGTTTGTAGATTCTATCGCCGATAATATTACTGAATTTGTTACCAGTGGTGCACTATCACCAGGGTACCTCCTCACCGCTGCCAATAGAAGCCAGCAAGGAATCATAACCCTGTTAAACATGTTTAGTCTCTTTGAACTCCCGATTGGTGAGATCTTTGCACTTATAGGCGAAGACCTAGCAGGGACCTATAAAAAGAGAGAGGGATTGGTAAAGGGTAAAAAACCAGCTAACCTTGTGTATCCACCAGAACCTTATATTCGCGACGGAGCCTTCCATTTTAGATCTATGAAATACGACAGATTTGGACTTATCCCCTTAGTCATGGACTTCTCTCGTATTATTAATGAAGAAGATAGCAAATCATATTATTCCAGCAAAGAACAGGAGAAAATTCTTTCATATGTAAAAGATACATTAGAGGGGATTGCATGGTATCAGTCGACACAACCAAACGGCATGCTGGAATTTTTCCCTTTTCTAGGCATTAATCCTGAAGTCCATTCTTTAGATTTCATACAAGAGTTAATTTCACAGTATGTTCGCAAAGACGATTCTCCTAACTGGGTCCCCCCTAATGATGAACCTAAAAAGCGCTTTAGAGGTATTAAATTTTATCCCCCGTTAGGAACAGCCCCATGGCCTGAAGATACAAACAAGCTCGAGAAGATTAAATTTATTTATAGCTTTTGTGAAGACAATGCTGTTCCAATCATAACTCATTGTGATGACCAAGGCTTTCGTGGAGTACCGGCAAAATTAGCCCAGCACTATACTGACCCTAGTGCATGGGTTCCTGTATTAGAAAACTACCCCAAGCTAAAAGTCGATTTCGCCCACTATGGTCGTCAATACAACCCCATTGGAAAATCTCCAATCAACGTTCTTCTAGATAGATCTTTTACCAATGATCCTTGGTTCACCCAAATTATTGAATTAATGGGACGTTTTGAAAATGTCTACGCCGATTTCTCGTTCAGTGGTACTGATCCGAACTTCTATGAAGATCTGCATTCCTTTATTCATGACCAAGAAGAGAGTGCAATAACCCAAACGATACTCGATCGCTCGATGTTTGGCTCAGATTTTGCAGTGAATTTAGCAAAAGTAGAATCCTATACTAATTACCTGAGAATTTTCGAAGAAAGTCCCTTCACGGATGAAGAAGTAAACGGTTTTGTCTCAACTAATCCTGTTCGTTTTCTTGGCTTAGAGTTAGAAGACTAATTTCTTCTAGATAAAATTAATGGCCTCCAGAATGTTAATTCTAGGGGCCATATTTTCAATAAAAAGAAACTTTAATCTTCTTTCTTCTCGTCATCTCGACGGAAAGCATTCTCCTGCTCACCACCACGTGATCTCGTAGCTTTAAAACGATCATACCCATAGGGTTTTGGTCCACTCCCCTTACTTGATTTTTGGTCTCGATCATAAGGACGAGCACTCCGCTGACGGTCTCGATCAAAAGGAGGTCTATCACCTCTAGGTCGATCACGGTCATACGGGCGATCACTTCTCTGGCGGTCTCGATCAAAGGAAGGTTTGTCGCCTCTAGATCGATCTCTATCATACGGGCGATCACTTCTCTGGCGGTCTCGATCGAAGGAAGGT
>CAZGDR010000015.1:33164-37482 GCA_964524755.1 uncultured Spirochaetaceae bacterium | reverse complement strand
TATCATACTCTGGGGACGTAAAAGCTAAGCCAACCGCTGAACTAGTGAATAGGTCAGCTACATCTAAAACAACTTCGTTGGTGCTATAATCAAAATTAAACAATGAATTTGTCAATAATCCAATAGAAACCCATTGATAAGAGAGCAAAACACCCATTCCTGTAGTGAACACCTGTCCCCCATCAGTAGCGCGGGTATACCGTTCTAGGTGAGTTCTAGTGATATAATCGTTGACAACGTGCCCTTGACGAATAACCACATCCCGTTCGGTACGGTTTCCTCCCCTAGCAAAAAAACCTACCGAGATAGAGGGCCACCCATAGGCCAATGTAAGCTGAATTCTAGAATCGTTATAGGCCGTAAACCTGAGTTCAGAACCTACGATATTTCTCTCTTCCAGTACATTAGCTAAACCTATAGATAGACCTATAAATCGATTGCTAAACAACATTTCTAGCGTTGTTGAAGGTTGTTGCATCCAGGGAATGGGATCAGAGGAGACTGTATCGACGCCTATGTTTTCTCCAAATCGTCCACCTACATAAAACATAGGGGCATCCCAATGATACAAAGCCGCTGGATTCCGATAAAAGGCTCCTTGTATATCAGCTAAAGCGATTCCAGCTGATCCCATAGCAACACTACGTAAATCAGAAAAATGGGTAACCGTATCAAAGTCCTCACTCACGGCAGCTAAGCTACTAAGAGAAAAGAGCAATATAAGAACTACTATGTGCCAGATTTTTTTCAACCTGCTGTATCTCCTATTGTAGACAAGAACGAAATGATGCGTTGAGAAGCTTGCTCGTCACCACGAGCTTGCCTTATGATTTCCTCAACTCTTTCTAGTGTATGTTTTTCAGGGATTTTACGCAATAATCTAAAGAGACGCCTTTCCAGACGGGAACGATCCTTGCCTTCCATAGCAGGCCCTTGCCCAATACAAGCTAACACCAAAACTTCCAGCGTCTCCTCTGTAGTATCACAGACTGCATGTTCTAGAAGTTCAACCAGCTTTTCTACATACTCTGGATCTTTCTGTAACAAAAGATCTGCTCGAGGCAATCCATCCAACATGAGCCCCCCAATAAATTGAAAAGGAGGAAGTACTTGCGGCGAACGAAAAACGGCAGTAGTTAAGCTATCTAAGCGGTGAACTAAGGGGAGTATTGCTAATCCAGAACCAACCGGAACTTGTAACTCTGCTGGTTTACCGGTCACAAATACATGTTCAATATTTCGTTTCCCCCCTGCTCGTTGCCGTCCCCCTTGGTTACGTTTATGGACAGGAAGAATTGTTACTGGACCATGCCGGGGAGCTAGTAATTCATACAGCCGTTCTGCTTTTACAATACCACTGGCAGGATAGGTCAGCACGATATGGCGTGCATCAATATTGCCTAATAGGTGCACAAAAGCTGCATCAGCATGTAAAAGAGAACAAAAAGGACTATGGGTACTCTTCCAGTCAGCACGGATGCCAGCTTTATGACGCAGGTTACCCTGCTTATCACGCTCAGGTGAAGGGAGAAATCCATCCCACATAGTTATCGTATTTAAGAGGTGATAAGCACTACCATATTGGTGAATCGAAGCTGGGGGGTCAAGATAACAGATATCAGCACTCTTTCCTTTCACAAACTCAGAAGCTTCGCCCAGATACATCTCTCCTCGGGGAACTTCTGCATCGGGTAATATAGGAGGGAAAAGTGAACAAGAATCAACGATACGCCGTCGCATCACTCTCCCTGCCGTTGCAAATTTCTTATGGTATGAAGTGAACGAACCAGAGGTGTTGGCTTTACGTGAGGCTTCATAGAGAATGGAGGCTAGAACTACAGCTTTTTCAGTAGCACTGATTTTATGTTCCAGCCAGCTAAACTCTATCTCATTGCGCACAGCATCTAAAAACCGAGCATTAGCAGCAGTGAAAAATAAACGTTCCTTTTGACCATCATAATTTTGGTCATTTTGCGGTGCATAGTGGCGACTAAGATAAGGGTGCTCTAACGCACCTGGTGTTTCAGCCGCAAATAAACCTTCCAGATTGAGCAGTGAAAAATAGGCGTCAATTCCACCTAGATCGTGCAACATGGGAACTAAATCATCATTGTGTAAGGAAAGATAAACGTGATTTACAAGGAAAGAGAAGGGCTCAATGTCACAAGCAAGAACCTCCATCCCCATACCTCTAGCAATCCGAGAGACAGCCCCCGAGCCACAGAAAGGATCAAGAAAACGGGGGACACCACGCCTAGGGATTAAGTCTGAGAAGATGAGACGTAAGGAGTCACTGATAGGACGTTTACTACCTATTATAGAGATTAACTGGTCTGACTCATAGCTAGGTAATGCCAAGGCCATCTAAGCCGACTCCTTTCAAGTCTTTCTCCTTGTAAAAGCAAAAGAACATTGGTACCATGCGGATAATAAGGGCGCCTCATGAAAAGATTATCAGTGTTGTGGACAAATAACAAGGTCCGTTCTGAATGTAGAATCTATGGTGATTTCGATCCAATAATAGAGTCTGTCTCATTTTCATCTCATACGTGCTCCCCCAATTCTGTATTTATCGCTATGCAAGGTCTTCATTTCGACGGCCATGCTTTTATCGGCGATGCCATCGCCAATGGTGCCAAAGTTATCGTCCATAGTAAGGTCCTTGCCGAATATGCAAAAAAAGTTGTCTATATTCATCATCCGACTCCTCGTCGAATTGCGTCTTTGTTTTGCCATACCCTGGCAGGCCCTTTACCTTCTTCCATTATTGGTATAACTGGCACCGATGGTAAATCGACGACTTGTGACTTCCTGTATCAAATTTTGCAAAGCATGGGACGCCGCTGCGGCATCCTCTCCACTATCTCTATGGATGATGGCTCCGGACTTAGAGACAGCCCGTATCGTCAAAGCACTCCGGAAGCTCCCGAACTCTATGCCTTTCTAGTTAGATGTTACAACAACGGCATCCAGACCGTCCTCTTAGAGACGACAAGTCATGGATTATCTGTAGAGGGGGCTCGACTTATCGATCTTACCTTTGCAGGAGCTATCTTCACCACTATTACCAGTGAACATTTAGAATTTCATCAGACCCACAAGCGCTACGTCGAAGCTAAGATGAATCTGGCAAGGCAAGTTGTTCCTGGAGGTTGGGTCGTATTACCTCACCCCTTCCCTTACTACAGCGAAGTTGAGTCGGCAGTGCAATCAGGCACGAGAATCATCACCTATAGTTTGGATACTCCGCAAAAACAAGGCGATATACCGGCAACAACTGTTTCCAGCAACTGGCACTCTAGAACACTTGCTCTGTCTCCTTCGCTTTCTATCTCCCTCCCCTATGGTCCCTCTTACTACGCCCATAATGCCTTAGGAGCATACGTGGCCGCCAGTAAAATTATGGGAAAGAAGATAGATAAAAGCCTCTCTCTGGCCTCTGTTCCAGGCAGATTTGAAATTGTGGCAACCGATGATCCTTGTACAATCATAATCGACTTTGCACACACAGCAGACGCTTTTGAACGCCTATTTTCTCACCTTCATAGTTATTTTCCCCATAGAAGATTAATTGTCCTATTCGGTGCAGCTGGGGAGCGCGACCGCAGTAAACGGTTTCCTATGGGTAAGAGTGCTGCTCAGTGGTGTGATGCAATTTTTTTAACGGACGAGGATCCGCGCCAAGAACCTCCGGCACAAATAGAAGATGAGATAAGGCAGGGAATTGAATCTGTGGCGAGCAAGAGAAAAGTCTTTAGTATTCCAAACCGTCAACAGGCAATTGAAACGGCTATAGAATTTTGCACATCTTCTGATATACTCATATTATTAGGAAAAGGGCATGAGAAAACTATTCAATACCCTCACCACCAAATATCTTGGAATGAACACGACGTCGTAGCCAATGTTTTGCAAAAAAGGAGCCTATAGGGTGTATAGAAAATTACTTGTTGCTGTTTTATACGGTGGAAAATCGGTAGAACATGTCGTCTCCTGCCGCTCTGCAGTTACTATTTGCAAACATCTTGTAGCTCATAACCATACTGTCATCCCAATTGGTATCGATCGTGAAGGACGCTGGTCCTTACAGGAAGAAGACATTTGGCAAAGTGAAGCTTGTCTGCCCTCTACTTTTAGGGAGAAGGGAGAAATCGTAGTTCTACCTGGACGTGGTTTGAAGTTGACCACACAAAAGAACTTCCTCCCTCTGGATATAGCGTTCCCAGTCACTCATGGTAGTGGCGGCGAAGATGGCTTATTGCAAAGTCTTTTAGAATTAGCTGAAATACCCTATGTAGGTTCTAATCCAACTGCTTCA
>CAZGDR010000015.1:5356-33064 GCA_964524755.1 uncultured Spirochaetaceae bacterium | reverse complement strand
TGCAATATACTCAGCTAGTTTTACTAGAACCATTTCTAGAAGAAGTTCAGGAAATTGAATGTGCTGTGGTCTGTTCTGATGGCACAATGACAGCGAGTACTCCAGGCTTAGTGATCGACCCCGAACGTCAGGGAATGCCCTTCCTTACCTATGAGCAAAAATATCTAGCTCTCCATCAAGCCTACCTGCAAGTCCCTGCCCCTATACCTGAGCATGTTCTGGTCGAAATATCGCAACAGGCTAAAGTCGTAGCAGAAGTTGTTGGTGTGTCTGGGTATGCTCGGGTTGATTTCTTTCGCGAGCCAAAAACCGGCGCAATCTGGTTTAACGAAATAAACACATTACCGGGCATGACTGACAAGAGCCATTTCCCCGCCCTAGCCGAGACCATGGGTTTTACATGGGGTTCTTTAATCTCAACCTTGCTTGAAGAAGGTTTTATAGCCTATGGCGCACGTACCTCTCGGCAGGTCTATGCACTGGAGTAAGAGATGGAGGTAGTGTGGTTTCATGTCGACATGGATGCATTCTATGCGGCTATAGAACAACTCGACAATCCTGCCCTGCGTGGGAAGCCGGTCATTGTCGGAGGTCTAGGCAATCGAGGAGTCGTTTCGGCATGTTCGTATGAGGCCCGAGTTTTTGGGGTCCATTCAGCTATGCCGATGTATCAAGCCCGGAAACTCTGCCCTCACGGTGAGTATGTACGCCCCAGAATAGAACGTTACAGTCACATCAGCCGCAAGGTGATAACAATTTTACAAACTTTTAGTCCTGTCGTGCAACAAATCTCCATTGACGAGGCTTTCCTTGATATGACTGGGACGCAACGTATTTTTGGAAAACCGAGGCAAGCTGCGACATTATTAAAAACCCAGGTTAAGAATGAGACGGGCTTAATTATTAGTGTAGGAATTGGCCCTTCTCGTTTTATTGCAAAAATGGCCAGTGATTATGATAAACCGGATGGATTATGTAGAGTTTCACCTGGAAAAGAGATCGCCTTTGTTGATGCTGTAGGATTAAAAAAACTGTGGGGTATAGGAGGGGCAACCCTAGCAGCTTTAGCACGCCACTCAATCACAACCACAGCTCAAGTCAGGCAACATAGTGTGATCCATCTCCAACAACTGTTTGGCGAGGCAGCCGGACTCTATTTACATCAGGTAAGCCGCGGGTTAGACCCAGGGATCCATACTGGTATAACAAAATCACGATCGATTAGTACTGAAATGACTTTCCCAGTTGATGTTACTAGTGCTTCTGTACTTTCCCAAAATCTCCTCAGTATGAGCCATGAAATCATGTTCAGGGCCATGGAAGAGCAGGTGTTAGCTTCTACTGTAGCCGTAAAAATACGATTCAGTGACTTCAGTACCACGAGCGCCCAGACAACGCTGGATAAACCTCTCTACTCCGCAGAACAAGTCTACGCCTTGGCAAAAACACTTTTAAACAGTCGGTGGAAGGCTCCCCAGAGCGTACGCTTGCTTGGTGTGGGGTTACATTCTATTACTGCGGGAACCAATTTCGTCCAACAGGAATTATTCGATAACCCATATAAACGGAAACGAGATTTAGAAAAAACAGTCCTTACCTTACGGACGAAAGGGTGCAAATTACAAAAAGCGAGTCTCCTCACTCCCCAGGAAGATACTACCGACTCATAAGTTCCTCCTCTTGAAGGGGGACCTCTATTGGTGTTACAGTACCAGCGAATGTAAGGGCGGAGGACATATCATGGGGTTGCATATTGTATTGTTTGAACCGGAAATACCGCAAAACACTGGCAACATTGCGCGAACCTGCGCGGCTTTACAGGCGACCTTACATCTCGTTCACCCCTTAGGGTTCACTATAACCGACCGCCAACTAAAACGAGCAGGGCTCGACTATTGGCATCTACTCGACATTCGACATCACTCTTCAATTTCCGATTTCTTAGCCCTCTATGAAACTGCCCCTCTGTGGTTTTTCACAACCAAGGCCCATCAGGTATACAGTGATATCTCCTATGGTGAAGAGGCTTTTTTAATTTTTGGTAAAGAATCGGCAGGGATTGATGAATCACTACTTGTAAACCACGCTGATCAGTGTATTCGCATCCCCATGCGGGAAGATGCCCGCTCACTCAATCTCTCGAATACTGTGGCCATTGGAGCTTATGAATTTGAGCGCCAACGCCACTTTTCTGGGTTATTAGCCTCCGGAGAGTTACATAGACTCTCTTGGCCGCAAACCTCACCCCCATTGAAGGAGAATCTCAGATGAAAACTATAGGATTTATCGGTTGTGGCACCATGGGTTCAGCTATTGTTCGCAATATAGCACCTTTAGATACTTGGAACATATTGCTTCACGATATTAGAGAGGAGGTGGGAAAAGATCTTGCTTCAGAAACTCATTCTACCTTTGTTTCCTTAGAACAACTATTAGAGCAAGCCGATACCGTCGTCTTAGCAGTCAAACCTCAAAGTCTTTTCGAACTCTACGTACAACTGAAATCATATCAAGCTACACAATGGATCTCATTAGTTGCTGGGGTCTCTTTAGAAACACTTTCGCAACAACTACACTCATCTGATATTGTTCGTATCATGCCTAATATTGCGGCCTCTGTGGGAAAAGCTGTGACAGCCGTATCCCCACACAAAGAAGCTGAGACTCAATTTGTTGAAGAAGTGATGGCTTTTGTAAACACATTTGGATTTGGTCATCAACTGGAAGAAAAAGACTTAGCAGCTTTCATCGGAGTCTCGGCCTCAGCAATCGCTACATGCTTTGCATTTTTGCATGGCATGGCCATGGGGGGTGTCCAGCAGGGACTGCCTTATGCCACAGCGCTAACCCTTATTAGCGATACTGTAGAAGGTGCTACGGCTCTTTCTCGACAAACAAAACGGCACCCTGAAGAGTTACTGACACAAGTGTGTTCTCCGGGAGGAACTACCATTGAGGCTATGAAGATAGTAGGCGAAAGTGGTTTTATGGGTATACTTATGGAGTCGGTAGAGGCTGCTAGTGAAAAAGCACGCGAATTGGAAGCTTTAGCCAATGAAATTACTCAACGAGGAACTGTATGATAGATTTAAAAGAATTAAAAACAAGACGAGATGAAATTGCAGAAAACATTAAAAATCGGGGTATGCACGTAGATATTGATGCCATTATTGTTCTACAAGAACAACGGTTGTCTATTCTGCAAACTACGGAGAGTCTGCGTGCACGACGTAATGAAAATGCCAACAAGATGAAAGCTAAACTCGACCCAGAAACTCGCTCAGAGCTGATTCAAGAGGGCAAAAATCTGAAAGAGGAGATTGCTAAACTTGAAACAACGCTGCGCGAGGTGGAAGAAAAATATCTTACTTTAGCCAAGACCATCCCCAACTATGCTCATCCGGACGCACCCATAGGTAAATTAGATACCGATAATCGTGAGATTAAACTGTGGGGTAAGCCTAGTTCATTTACCTTTACCCCTAAAGACCACACAGAATTGGGAGAGACCTTAGATCTCATAGATTTCGATAGTGCAACCCGTGTTTCTGGACCTAAGTTCTACTATCTTAAAAATGAAGCTGTCTTCCTTGAACTAGCCCTTGAACGTTACGCTCTCGACATGTTAAAAAAACATGGTTTCACCCTCACTATTACTCCAGATATTGCAAAAATAGAAATATTAGAAGGCATTGGCTTCAACCCCCGTGGAGAAGAGAGCAATATTTATTCTATTGAAGGGACAGATACCTGTTTAGTGGGTACAGCAGAGATAACATTGGGGGGGTATCATGTCGATAAAATTCTCCCTGTAGACGATCTACCCATTAAACTAGCCGGCCTTTCACACTGCTTTAGACGCGAAGCTGGAGGAGCAGGACAATACTCTAAAGGGTTATACAGAGTACACCAATTCTCTAAGGTTGAAATGTTTGTTTACAGCCTCCCCTCCCAATCAGAAGAAATCCATAGTCAACTTTTAGCGATTGAAGAAGAGATCTTCCAGGGTCTTGAATTACCGTACCGTGTAGTGGATACCTGCACTGGGGATCTTGGTGCTCCAGCTTATCGCAAGTATGACATTGAGGCTTGGATGCCTGGACGAGGTGATTACGGTGAGGTCACGAGTACAAGCAATTGTACTGACTATCAATCACGTCGCTTAAATATTCGTTATCGAGACTCAGAGGGAACTATTCAATATTTGCATCTGCTCAATGGTACGGCAATTGCTGTATCGAGGGTTATAGTAGCACTATTAGAAAACTTCCAGCGTGAAGATGGTTCGATTGGGATGCCCCAAGCACTAATCCCTTATCTTGGATTCTCTGAGATTCGGCGTTGAATTATATTAGGAGAACAATATGACTGTTTCGGCTTTGTCCACAGATTTCTATGAGCTTACTATGATGCAAGGCTATTTTTTAACTAAAAATAATCCTCGCGTTGTCTTCGATATGTTTTATCGCTCAAACCCCTTTGCAGGTGGTTATGTAGTCTTCGCGGGGCTGCACGATCTTCTTAAACGGATTGAACTATTCGCTTTTAGTAAAGGAGATATTGAATTCCTCCGTTCACTTAACCAGTTTGATGAAAGCTTTTTGACCTACTTAGCTGATTTCCGATTTCAAGGCACTATTATGGCAGTAGATGAGGGAACTGTGGTATTCCCCGGAGAACCTTTGATGAGAGTTGAAGCAACTATGATGGAAGCTCAATTAATTGAAGGAATGGTCTTGAACACCATAAACTTCCAATCATTAATAGCCACAAAAGCTTCACGTATGTATAACGCCAGTGAATATGGAGAAATCATGGAGTTCGGCTTTCGTCGTGCCCAAGGGCCTGATGGGGCTCTCTCTGCTTCCCGAGCAGCCTTTATTGGCGGATGCTCTGCAACAAGTAACACCTTAGCAGGTAAAGTCTTTGGTATCCCCGTAGCCGGGACAATGGCCCACTCATGGGTAATGTCTTTTGATTCTGAACTCGATTCTTTCCGTTCTTTTGCCGATATTTATCCCGATAATACCATTCTGTTAATCGATACTTACGATACGCTGAATTCCGGTATAGATAATGCAATTATTGTGGGTCTTGAACTTAAAGCAAAAGGGAAGTCGATGGGTGTAAGACTCGACAGTGGTGATTTAAACTATCTGTCACACGAGATTCGAAAGAAATTAGATGCTGCCGGACTATCTGATACGCGCATCTATGCTTCCAATGATTTAAATGAAGAGATAATTGAGACGCTCGTTTACGATAATGTCCCCATTGACTCATGGGGAATAGGGACCCATCTCGTAACCGGAGGATCCCAAAGCTCGTTGAACGGTGTATATAAACTCGCTTCTCGCCAATTAACAGATGGCTCATGGCTTCCAACCATGAAGGTTACTAATACATTCGAAAAAGCAACGAACCCCGGTAAAAAACAAGTGTGGCGTTTTGCAGATGCAGAGGGTTCTCCCCTAGGAGACCTCATAACTTTGGATGAGGAAATAATTTCCACCAACGAAGATTATGTTTTTTATCACCCTTTTAGTGAGGCAGATTTTTTTACTATGCGACAAAGTCGCTATGTCACTGCTACTCCATTACTTCGTCTATGCATGCGTGAAGGAAAACGGGCACAAGCAACCATGAAGCTGACTAAAATTCAGAAGCATGCCTTAGCGAGTTTAAAATCCTTACATAGTACGTATAAGCGCATGATGAATCCACATATCTACAAAGTCTCACTATCAAAAGATTTGAAGACTTTGAAAACACAACTTGCGGTAGAAGAACGTAGTAAACTTAATCACCATTGATGTAGCGGAGAATTCCATTCCCTATTGCCTCAGACATGGTAGTCAGCCAACTCTCTTGGGTCATGCATGCGGCATCTTTGTCACTGCTGAGAAATCCCACCTCTACTAAAACCGCAGGCACCTGAGTAGCGTGTAAAACCCAAACATCTTGTTCTTTAATACCTCGGTTGCGCATCTCAGGTAAAGCCTTGGTTAGTTCTTCTCTCATAGTTGAGGCCAATAATAGATTTTCCCGATTTAATGATCGATTGAGTTCACCGGCTGTGAAATTAGCATATCTCAACATTTCCCAGTCTGGCGATTGAGCGTCAAGAAAACGGACCCATTGATTAGTTTTCTTACGTAGGATCTCAAAACCTGAAGCATTATTTGAATTTGAAGAATTGACATGAATGGAGACAAAAACTAAAGATTTTCCAATTCCCGGATCTTGTTGAGCTGCTCTATCAGCCCGATCTTCTAAGGTGACATACCGGTCATCTTCGCGCGTCAAGATAACCTCAAGATGTGAGTCTTGGTTTCTCAAATACTCAGCGATACGAAGCGTGAGGTCCAACACAATATCCTTTTCTACTAATGGTGATCCATCTCTCTGTGTAACAGCACCGGGATCATGGCCGCCATGCCCAGCATCAAGTACAACCATGCTGACCGGCAACGTAAAGGGAGAATTTGCCGCAAGAGGGGATATGAAAATTATGCCCAACAAAACTACGAGTACCCTCTTCCACCACATCAATGTTCTCCCGTTACTTTCCATTGGTCAACTAATTGAAGAAAATCAGTTTTATAGAGTGCTAAGCGTTTTTTCACCTCTGCATAGACATGAGGATCATTATATTTACCAACCCGCTTTGGATAATTCTTTCCACCCATTTGGCGCATACCCAGAGCTTTAGTGTGAACCCGTTTTATCCCTTCTCTTTCTGATCGATCTTCAATGATAAATTGACGGTCTACAAAGGTACATTCCAACACCTGCAGATTAAAAATTGGATAGCCATATAACCAGGCTCGTAATCCAAAATCAAGAATCTGCCAGTAGTCACTTTCAATCTCCTCATCAAAACCACGCAATCTTTGAAATAGTGCACGTTCATACATCCCGATCCCTAAAAAAGGATAGAGAGTTGTACTGACACTTTCTCTTGGTAAAAAGGCAATGGGGTCAATCACTCCCTCTCTGAGCATAGGAGCCTGAATAACAGGGATGGATTCTCCTAATCGGTTAGTCATGACAGGGGTAACTGCAGCAGGTTTGTCACTACGAAGCAATAATTCAATTGCTTTTTCCGCATCAAATTTTATTTGGCGTAGATCACTGCGTGTAAGATAAAAAAACGTAGTATAACACTCGTTAGCTAGCGCATTGGCTAAAGTTCCAAAAGGTACTGGTTGTTTAAAAACAATAAAAGTGACATTAGGAAAACGCTTACGAAGCTCGGGGATCCGACCTTGCTCTTCAAACATTAAAACATGTAAGGGCCAGGATTTATCTGCTACTAGAGATGCAATAGATTGAGCTAAACTCTCACCAGTCTCTACAGCGAGCATCCCTATTGAAAGCGGCTCCTCACGATGTAAAAGACTGATGCGTTTGCCAATGTCTTGTTTCCTGTGATAAATTTGATAACTATTCTGCATAATCCAAAAACACAATATCCTCTGGTCGGAAAATTACATCCGCCTTCCCTTTACGTACTCGTCTAGGGATATCTTTACTCTGGCACCCTGCCATTTCCATAATCTCTGTACTATTATAATAGGGAACTGCTTTAGCTATTTTATTAATCATTACCACGTCTCCTGCATGAAAAACACCTTCCACTTCAGTGACTCCTGAAGGCAAGAGACTTTTGTGTGCACGTAGAGCTTCTACAGCCCCATCGTCAATCCAGATGGTCCCCTCAGGAGAGCTATTGACGATCCAACGGGCACGTTGTTTTAGTGTTTTTTCGGCATGGAAATAGGTTCCTACCACTTCTCCGGCATGAATCCTACATAATATTTGATCTTCGTAACCACTTGCAATAACGGTGCCACATCCGGCAGTTGAAGCTATTTTAGCAGCAAGTAATTTAGTTTTCATTCCTCCCGTGGAGAAGGTGCTTCCTGCAGCGCCCGCGTAGGAGAGGATAGTTTCATCAATCTTATGAACTTCAGTGAGTAATTGGGCATCACTTTCTTTGCGGGGATCTTTCGTATACAACCCTGGCATATCGGTGAGTATGATTAATAGATCAGCATCAATTTTACTCGCTACGAAGGCACTCATTCGGTCGTTATCCCCAAAAGCCGTCCCTATTTCTGCAGTACTGACTACATCATTTTCATTGAGGATGGGAACAACCCCAATATCGAGCAAGGCAGCAATTGAGTTCTTCAGATTGACAAAGGTTTTGCGTTGATTCATCTCGCTACGAGTCAATAAGATTTGCGAACAAATCACCCCATGTTGTTTAAAAGCAGCGCGATAATGACTCATCAGCAGAGGTTGCCCAATCGAGGCACACGCTTGCCGTAGCGCTATTTTCTTGACAGCACTAGTCTTCCCCAACTCTTTGGCTCCCAGTCCAATTGCTCCGGACGAGACTAACAAAACGTGGACTCCTCGTTCACGTAAGTTCACAATATCGGCAACCACTTTTTCTAAGCGATCAGTATTAATGCCACTGCGGTCGGAAAGGAGGTTCGTACCGATCTTAACAACAACCTGTTGAATCATTGAAAAATCACGTGCCATGCGACTCTTCTCCCCAAAGACTTTTTCCATGCAAAGAGACATCAAGGTGTTTAAACTGTTTACCCTCTGCATAAGGAGCCACAATTTGACCTTTTCCAGCCAAGAGCCATTTGCTTGTCACCAAGCCCTCCAGACCAACTGGGCCGCGAGCGTGTATTTTCTGGGTACTGATACCAACTTCAGCTCCTAACCCATACCGAAAACCATCTGCAAAACGTGTGCTACAGTTCCAAAATACATCAGCAGAATCTACTTCACGTAAAAACTTTCGCCCTGTGCTTGCATTGCTCGTAATAATCCCATCCGTATGACCAGAGCCATGGTCTGCTATATGCTCAATGGCCTCATCCAAGGAATCGACAATCTTAATAGCCATCTCAAAGTCTAAATATTCAGTATTCCAATCATCTTCGACTGCTTCTATGCAATCAATAAGTTGGGCCACCCTTTTGTCTCCATGGATAATGACAGACCACGGTTCTAAGGCCGTTTTTAAACGAGGCAAGAATTGGGAAGCGACTGCACTGTGGACCAAAAGTGTTTCTACCGCGTTGCAAACAGCCGGATATTGGCATTTAGCATCAACGGTTATGGTTACTGCCATCTCAAGATTACTCTCCTGATCGACATAGAGAGCACACAAACCATCAGCGTGGCCCAAGACGGGAATTTTCGTGTTATCCATAATATAACGGACAAATTCATTAGACCCTCGCGGGATGAGTAGATCTATAATGGTATCGAGCTTTAAGATTTCTCGCACATCTTCTCTATTCTCCAGATGAACAATCCAACTACTGCCCACTTGATATCCAGAGAGAGCCTCCCGTATGACAGCCACCAATTCGCGATTGGTATGGAGGGCTTCACTACCACCTTTCAAGACGATTGCATTGCCGCTTTTTAAGCACAGGGCGAGAATCTGAATGAGAGCATCAGGTCTCGATTCAAAAATCATCCCAATGACTCCAATGGGCACATTAATACGTTCTAAGAGCAAATCTTCATCCAGCAAACGCCGCTCACGAACCATCCCAATGGGATCTTTTAGAGCAGCTACATCACGAATACCTTTGCAAGAATCAGCTAATTTGACCTGATCAAACACCAACCTTTTACGTAAGGGGGGGGCCAGTTTTTTTTCAGCAGCTAAAAGTAGATCTTGCTTATTAGCAGCATAGATTCGCTTGGCATGTTGTGTCAGGGCATCTGCTAGAGTATGTAACATTGCATTTCTTTCATCCGATGAAAGCGTACTCAGTGCCCTTTGAGCAGTTTTGATTGTAGATAACTGTTTCATCAATGGTGACTTTCCCATTGCAATCCCCCTTGGTTCCAATTGGTATCAGGTTACTCTGAAAATAGGAGTGATGCAAGGTCACTTTACCTAATCCTCTGATAAGCATGAACATCGTGAATAGAGAGTATTTTCCCGTTGTGTTATTGCAAATACAATGGTAGAATCTATTCATCCTAAAAAGTTAAGGAGAACTCCATGCGACCCAACAGAAATCTAAAAATCGTTTTACTGGGCACCTTGTTGTTGCTTGTATCTTTTACACTTACCGCGCAGGCTCAAAGAGAGCCATTTGCTCAACTTGATAACCGCACGGCGACTGACGCCTTAGGCCGTGAGGTCACCGTCAGTCTCCCTATCGAACGCATAATGGTTGTGGGACGGGCAGCTGTTATGCCTGCCGATGCCCTATTTATGTTTCCTGCAGCCGACGACATAGAGATTCTGCTAGCTAAAACAGATCAGGGCTTAGGTGATTTTTTCTCCTTGGTTGATCCCGAATTTGCGGGTAATAAGCGATTAGGACAACAAGTAGGTGCAGAAGAGATCATCGCCTATAATCCTAGTCTGGTACTGACTAAGACGAGTAATTATGATTCGGTTGTAACTTTACTAGAGCCATTTAGTATTCCTGTTTTCGTGATGGATCTGGAAACGCCACAAGCTTGGAAAGATGAGATTGTACAATTAGGAAAACTGCTTAATGATGAAGAGACTCCACAACGGATGATTCAGGCTTTTGAAAAGCGAGAATTGGCAGTCGAGGCGAACATTGCAACCGTCAAGGAGCATGCACGACCCTCGGTTCTCATGATGCAAGCGGCGGCTTCAGATGGTATAACTGCTTTTAGCGTCTCTCCTAAAACCTGGATTCAAACAACGTTAGTAGAACGAGCCGGAGGCAATCCTGTCTGGCTTGATACCAATCTTGCCGCAAACTCTTGGCGCAAAGTCTCCTTTGAACAAATAGCCGCCTGGAACCCCGCTAAAATCGTTCTAATCAGTTACAGAACTCCAGCTACAGAGTATCTTTCTGTTATAAAAGGGAGTCCTCAATGGCAACAACTTCAAGCTATTGCAACCAATAACCTCATTTCAGCTCCCGCTGACATGATGAATTATGCACAGTCTGACAGTCGTTGGATCTTAGCTTTACAATGGCTTGCAGCTGAACTCCATCCACAATTATTTAAAGATTTTGACATGGAAGATGAAATTCGGAGTTTCTATAAAGATTTTTATAGAGTTACCGATGAATCAATTCTCGCTGCTTTGATTGCCGCTTATAACGCGAACACGCTACGTTAATGGCCACAAAATTAGCCTCCTATCGTATTCGACTTATAACGCTCTCATTCTCCTTGCTAGTGCTGATGGTTTTCGCTTTATTGATTGGGCGCTACCCAGTTGCGGGTATCTCCAATCCATTAAAGCTTTTTAAGGATCCATTATTTACCCAAGTGGTATTACAAGTACGCCTCCCACGAGTGTTATTAGCTATTACAGGTGGAGCCTCTCTAGCTGTGGCAGGATTTGTATTTCAAATGGTCTTTGCCAACCCTCTTGTTGAACCCGGCTTTTTGGGAGTTTCGCAAGGGGCTGCTTTTGGTGCCGCTTCAGCCATAACCTTCTGGGGAGTTTCTCCTGTTATTGTCCAATTGAGTGCAACTTTCTTTGGTCTCATAGCTTTAGGATCTTCGTATTGGTTAGCCCGACGTTTTCGATTCGGTGGCTGGATTTTACGTTTAGTTCTCTCGGGGATCACTGTAGGAGCAATGTTCTCAGCAGGATTATCAATTATAAAACTGGTTGCCGCTCCAACTTCAAGCTTGCAAGATATTACTTTCTGGCTGATGGGAGGTCTATGGAACACTACATGGAAAACAGCCTGGAGTGTTATGCCGACGATGTGGTTAGCCCTACTCTGTTTACTCGCTGTCCGCTGGCGTATCAATCTCCTCTCGCTCGATGAAAGGACAGCTCATTCTATCGGTATTGCGGTGAACCGTGAAAAATCTTTAATTCTTTTTGTGGCAACAGTTGCTACCACCGCTATTATCTCAGTAGCTGGTTTGATTGGATGGATCGGGCTTATTGTCCCCCACTTAGCACGCCGTCTCTTTGGCTCTGATTCTCGCTTTGCGTTACCGGGTTCTATGGTAATAGGAGCTCTATTTCTCCTTGCGAGCGACACCTTGGGACGGAGTCTCCTTTCCAGTGAAATCCCTTTGGGAGTTTTAACGAGCTTAGTTGGAGCACTGCTATTTATAATCATTCTCACTCGCCGTCAAACAGAGGTGAAATTATGAATTGTGCCTATAACTTAAAAAAGATTGCCTATACCTATCCCACCGGAAAAAATCCAGCAGTACAGAACTTAAACCTCTGCATTCCTGAAGGGGCAACCACTGCTTTGCTTGGTCCCAATGGTGCCGGCAAATCGACCATTATGGACCTATTATTACGTTGGAGAAAGCCTGAAAAGGGCACTATCACTTTATTTGATGTACCGCTGACCTCTTATAATAAGCAGCGCTTAGGGAGAACCGTGAGTCTTGTGCCGCAAGAGGAGAGCTCCCGTTTCTCTTTCTCAGTCTTGGAATATGTGTTATTTGGTCGCTCCCCCTATTTACATCAGCTTGCTTCCCCTTCACCCAAAGATGTACAAATAGCTTACGATGCACTAGTTAGGGTTGGAATTGAATCTATTGTCCAGCGTCCAGTGACAGCTCTTAGCGGAGGAGAACACCAATTAGTACTCCTAGCACGCGCTCTTGCCCAGCAGCCGCGTATTCTGTTGCTGGATGAGCCTACCAGTAGCTTAGATCCAGGCAATACTGCTAAAGTAATAACTATTCTGCGTCAACTTGCCAAACAGGGAATTACCTTATTTTTTACCACACACGATCCCTCTGTAGCTGCCGAATGTGCACACTATGTGGCCATGATCTCAGGGGGAGAACTTCTCTTCAGTGGTCCGACACAAAAGGCTCTGACCAACACCCTCCTCACCTCTTTATATGGAACTCCTATGGAAACATTTCAGCATAAAAATCAGTTAGTTATTACACGAGGACAATAAAAGAGCGTAGTCCTTAGACAAAGATATCGAGGATTAATTCTTATACTTTGGATATGAAATTACTTTTGAGATAGCGCTAGGTAGAGCTCCTCACCTCTTTTTACATCTATCACCAATTGGTTTGAAAAATATCTATCTCTGCGATCTCGTTATTTTCTAATACCATTACCTGCTGATACGCCTGTAAAAGGCGCATAAACGTCTCTATTTTAAAGGTCGTGTTACCATTTTCGATGGCTGAAATAGTTTTTGGAAGGACCCCTGTTTTTTCAGCCACCTCCTTCTGGGTAAGTTTATATTCCAATCGAAGATTCTTTAGCGCTGTCCCTATCTGATGAGCATCTTGTATGTAATAGACCATGGTCTCTCCTGTCTTTAAAATTGCATTGACTGAGTATGTCCACCCAACTTACCCTGTAGGGGGTATATACCATGCAGGGGATATTTTTAAAAGTGGAAAATAACAAGAATATAACCATTTGTTACGTATTGCCCCTTATATATTAAACTCATTTCAATTACCTACTAAAAACACCTCTAAATAGGTCAATTTAGGGCTTTTCTTAGCTAAAAAACATATTCTACTGTACAAACCGATTGACGAGAGTTAGAATGAAATCGTGTAATAACCACTGCAAAGGAGTCAAAAAAAATGGAAAAAATTTTTAAGCTCTCTGAACACAAAACAAATGTGCGCACAGAGGTCTTGGCGGGTGTAACTACGTTCTTAACAATGGCGTACATTCTCATTGTTAACCCTTTAATTCTATCTGATGCTGGGATGGATTTTGGGGCAGTATTTACTGCGACAGCACTATCGGCAGCTATCGCAACCATAGTGATGGCGTTTCTGGCAAATTTGCCTTTCGCATTAGCTCCCGGAATGGGACTGAATGCATTTTTTGCCTACACAGTCGTCATTGGCATGGGCTACAGTTGGCAGCAAGCGTTAACTGCTGTTTTCATTGAAGGAATCATCTTTATCCTGTTGACCGCTTTCAATATTCGAGAAGCAATTGTCAACTCTATTCCTTCAAATGTGAAAAAAGCAATTAGTGTCGGTATCGGCCTATTCATCGCCTTCATTGGCTTACAGAATGCCGGTATTGTAGTTGGCGGTGCAACCTTAGTAGAACTAGGTGATATCACATCCAAAGGTCCTGCACTTGTAGCGATGATAGGACTTGTCATTACATCTGTCCTCGTGGCCTATAAAGTTCGAGGCGCCCTGTTAATCGGAATCGTGGCAACTGCTATTGTGGGTATTCCTCTTGGAGTTACCACATGGGCAGGCGGTAGTTTCCTTCCACCATCACTGAAACCTACATTTTTTAAATTTGACTTCACAAACCTGATCAGCATTGACATGATTGTTATTATTTTCACTTTCCTCTTCGTGGACATGTTTGATACTGTCGGTACCCTTATCGGTTGTGCAACTAAAGCTGAAATTATTGAGGCTGATGGTAGTATTCCCAGATGTAAAGAAGCTCTCTTTGCTGATGCTATCGGTACTACAGTAGGTGCTATGCTCGGAACCTCGACAGTAACGACCTATGTTGAAAGTTCTGCAGGAGTCACTGAAGGAGGAAAAACCGGACTGACCAGTTTTGTTGTAGCAATCTTGTTCCTCATTTCCCTGTTCCTCGCCCCATTGTTTATCTCGATTCCTGGTGCAGCCACTGCTCCTACTTTGATCTTAGTTGGATTGTTCATGATTACACCTGTCAAAGATATTGACTTTGAGGATGGCACTGAATCAATCCCAGCCTTCTTAACTATCTTATTCATGGTAACCACCTACTCAATCGCCAATGGTATTATGTTTGGTGCACTTAGCTGGATTATCTTGAAAATCTTAACAAGGAAATTCAAAGAAATCACCCCAATGATGGTGATCATTGCCCTTCTCTTATTTATAAAACTAATTTTAGGTTAATAGCAACGGTTATGAACAAAGAGTCACTTCTGCCGAAGTGGCTCTCTTTATTTCTTATAACTCCAACGGCACGAAAGAAAAAGCATCGACATCAAACAATCCCAGATCTGTCACTTTAAGATGTGGAATCACGGGCAAAGCCATGAAGCTCAATGTCATGAATGGATCGATATTCTCAGGAATTCCTAATTCATGCAGGGCAATATGGAGCATCTTCTGGAGCTTTTCACTTACCCAAGGCCCCCCTTTATCCGTCATTAACCCCGCAATGGGAAGGGTTAAGGCATCGAGAATCTTACCATCTCTGACCATAACAATACCGCCACCAATAGTCACTAAACTTTCAACGGCAAAGGCCATATCATCGTCATTATCGCCGGCCACAATTATATTATGTGCATCGTGGGCGATGGTGGTAGCGACAGCACCATGTCGTAGTCCATACCCTGTGATAAGTGCTAAAGCCACATTTCCCGTGCCTGAGTGACGTTCAACTACGGCAAGTTTAACAATATCTTGACTAGGATCATGTACATAATAGCCCTGGTCATCGATAAGGACTTGCCTTTCAACCATATTAGTAACTACAGCCCCGCCAATTATTTCAATAACCCGCACCCGTGGTGAAGTAAGGGGTAATTTGAATTTATCGCGATGGAAATTTCCAATGTTAATTTTTGTGGCCACTTTGTCTGGAATTTGATGTGTTTTGAACTTCTCATCTTCTTTATACAATGTACCTTCTAAAAATACATGTGACACTGCGAAGTCTTGTAAGTTATTAACTAAAACAAGGTCGGCCCTTCTTCCCGGTGCAATAGCACCTCTATCGTGCAGACCATAACAGTTGGCGGCATGTAGCGTAGCCATTTTGATGGCAGTGATCGGATCTAATCCAAATTCCACTGCAATACGCAGGTGGTTATCGATGTGCCCCTCTTCTAGAATAGATTTCGGTTGACGATCATCTGTACAGAAGAGACACATATGGGCATTCTGAGGAGTCACTCCCGGTAGTAAATTTAGTAAATCTTTCGTGGCTGATCCTTCGCGTAATAAAACATACATCCCCCGTTCTATTCTATCGACTAACTCTTCTGGAGTGGTACATTCATGGTCAGTGTGAATACCTGCACCGGCATACGCATTTAAATCATTACCACTCACCCCTGGGGCATGGCCATCTATCCACTTCCCAGCTTTTTTAGCGAGCATGATTTTATCAATAACTGCTGGATCTGCGCCAACAGTTCCCACCGAATCCATCATCTCCCCTAGCCCCAGAACTTCAGGACGATCCATCCGTTTTGCTAGAGAATCGGCAAGGAGGACTGCTCCCGAATTTTCGAAGAGAGAGGAAGGGACACAGGAAGGGAGCATGAAAAATATGGAAAGAGGCAATGAACGTGAAGCGTCCACCATGTAGTCAAATCCATCGAGACCATTCACATTACAAATCTCATGTGGGTCAACGATTGCCGTTGTGGTTCCACGTGGCAGGAGGAGACGAGCAAAAGAAGGGGGATCGACATACGATGATTCGATATGGACATGGCCATCGATAAAACCAGGTAAAAGGAAAGCTCCTTCAGCATCAAAAACATTTTCTCCAGTGTACGATCCAATACCTGCAATAAGTCCATCTACGATGGCAACATCACCTTCAATAATTCTCCCATTAAAGACATCAACAACCTGGGCACCCCGAATAATCAGATCGGGCTCAACTCTGTTCACGGCTACATCGATGAGTCGTTTGACACTCTCCTGTTTCATAAGATGCCTCCTTATATCAGAGTACCACCGCTTCATACAGGAGGCAAGTTAAGACTATAATACTTGCCGTTTTCACACCTTAGCAGTACATTTTTTAATGAAAGATAGTTTTCTTAGGAGGAACCTATGGATACACAAGATACTGAACGAAAAGAGGAAATTGTACCTCAAAAAACAATTCCAACTCCTAAAACTGATGGCCATGCAATCGCTGCTTTAGTTTTGGGGATTGTAGCGGTGATTTCACCTTTCCAATTATTTGGTTTAGGTGGCTTAGTGGGTATCATTTTGGGTACGATTGGATTGTATCAAGTTTCGATGTCGGCCCGGCGCGGTGAAAATTCGTTAGCCCATTCAGGCAAAGTTCTCTCAATTATTGGACTGGTACTCTCGGTATTAGCCCTTATTGTTACCATCATTATGCTCGTTCGTTTTTCGGGAATGATGGGCTCGTTCTCTAGATTTCCCAGTAATAATTTCAGACCAACAATGATGTATCATCGATTCTGGTTTTAAAGCTAATCCCGGCACCTGCCGGGATTATGTATATCTTGCTTAGTCAACTCTTTTCCTGGCTGCGTTGAGTATCTCAGTAAGTTTCTCGGTCGGGTTCTTAAACTTAGCGAGGAATATCATAGCTGCAATAATGTATGGTTTGTATGAGGCTTCTTTATAGAGAGGGATTCTGTAGCGTTCAAAGACAGAAGCAGCAACTTCACCCTCTTTACAACTGACATCGGTAATGTCAGCCGGGAGACAGTGCATATACAGAGCTTTTCCTTCCTTTGTCTTCGCCATGAGCTCCTCGGTACATTCCCAATCCTTGAATTTTTTGTTGTTTAACAAACAACGCTCTTCAAGTTCTTTGAGTGCATCAAAACGCCCTTCACTCACCATTTGGGTACGCTCTTCCATTACAGCAAAAGGAGCCCAGCTCTTTGGATAGACAATGTCAGCATCTTTGAAGGCCTCTTCCATGCTATTTACCCGACTGTAAGAACCACCAGATTTTTTAGCATTTTCCTTGGCAACATCTTCAACTTCGCTCATTACATTGTACCCTTCAGGATGGGCTAAGACTACGTCCATACCGAAGCGAGTAAATAGACCAATAATCCCCTGTGGGACAGAAAGAGGTTTTCCATAAGAAGGACTATAGGCCCATGTCATGGCTAGTTTTTTACCTTTGAGGTTTTCTACCCCTCCAAAATGATTTATTAAGTGGAGCATGTCAGCCATGGACTGGGTTGGGTGATCGATATCACATTGCAGATTTATTACGGTAGGTCGTTGCTCAAGGACTCCATCATCATACCCTTCTTGCACAGCATCGGCCACTTCTTGCATATAGGCATGGCCTTTTCCAATATACATATCATCACGTATTCCAATCACATCAGCCATGAAGGAGACCATGTTAGCCGTTTCACGAACGGTCTCACCGTGTGCAATCTGGCTCGACTCTTCATCCAAATCTTGTACTTCGAGACCTAACATATTACAGGCACTGGCGAAGCTAAAACGGGTCCTTGTAGAGTTGTCACGGAAGATTGAAATACCTAATCCGCTTTCGAACACTTTGGGCGAGATATTATTCTCACGCATAGCACGTAAAATTTCGGCTACAGCGAAAGTCGCAGCAATTTCATCGTCACTTTCTTTCCAAGTGTGGAAAAAATCATTGAGGTACATATCCTGAGTCTTCAACCTTTTCAGATCCTCAATCATCTTTTTGATGTTGGCAGTGTCTTTCATAAATCCTCCGATGGTTACAATAGTTATTTTCTATTCGACATGAGAATTATAGCATGAGGCTAGGAGATAGTCTAGGATTTTGTTGCAAGTTGTTGCAGGATTGAACTCCCCATAACGGAGAGTTCAATCACCTATACCATGTTGAATCAGGTAAATTTACCCATCGCTTTTAGGATTTTTTCAGCAGTGAAAGGCCAAGATCGTACCCAGACCCCTACAGCATCATGAATCGCATTGGCAATTGCTGGAGCTGCTCCGTTGGTAGCAATCTCACTGATTGATTTTGCCCCATAAGGGCCAAACTCATCATCTTCATCAATCAGAATCGCTTTAAAATCCTCAGGAGATTCACTCATCATGGGAACACCATAACGGGTAAAGTCAGGTGCCAAGCAATTTCCTTCAGCATCTAATACCATATCTTCGTACAGCGTGTGACCAATCGACTTGAGTGCTGCACCATACATTTGACAGAGAGCTAATTCAGGATTGATAGGCGTCCCTGCATCTTGTAATGCATAGAATTTTTGGACTTTAACGGCTCCGGTCTTTACGTGTACAGCAACCTGAGCAAAATGGGCACCATAGGGAATCGCAGCATTGTTTGTGGCGAAAGAACCATACCCAACCAACTGCCCCCGTCCTACTCCTGAAACTGCAAAATGGATGAGAGTTGCATACGGAAGCTCTTTACCTGTTTTACTCGATTTAACCACTCCTGGGGCTTGTACATCGAGATCAGCAACTTTCTCTCCCATTTGTAATGCTGCTTCAGCTAAGACCTTCTCTTTCAGATTTAAAGCTGCTTTCAACGTAGCATTACCTGAAAAATAGGTTCCACTGGAGGCATAGGCACCTGTGTCGAACATGGTATTATCGGTATCTCCAGAAATGATGGAAACCTTATCCATTTCGACACACATCACCTCGCTCACGCATTTGACACTAATGGTATCTAAACCAGTCCCTAAATCACTTCCTCCGCTATGGATCATGAAGGTTCCATCGGTATTCATCACCACATCACACATCGAGTGATCGAGACCAGGAAGACCTGATCCTTGTTGAATCATGGCAAACCCTTTTCCAATACGCCAATTGGGATCATCTGAAACCTCTTTCTTACCCCAATCAATCATGCGAGCCCCTTCGTCTAGCGCTTTCCTTAAACCACAACTACCAACTGGCACGACTGTTCCTTCACGCCCTTCTCCTAGGCTTTTGAGAATTTCCAACATGAATCCTCGCTCGACATGGTTTGCTTTAGCCATTTCCAGCACATCCACGCCGACCGCCTCTGCCATTTCAGCTAAACAGGTCATAAGAGCATACGAACCTTTCGGAGCCCCATATCCCTGATAGGCACCAGTAGGAGGAATATTAGTATAATAGGTGGTAACATCAAATTTCATATTCGGACAATTGAGTAATGGTAAGGTCTTTGAACACGCATTCATAGGTACAGTAAGACAATGGTTGCCGTATGGGCCGGTATTAGCCCGTACATCCATATAGACGGCAGTGAGCTGTCCATCTTTACGAGCTCCCATTTTCACCGTTACACGCATGGGGTGACGAGTACTATTGGCAATAAACTCTTCCTCCCGAGTATTTCGATAGAGGATAGGACGTCGAGTAATCCACGTGGCATAACCGGCGACATCTTCGACTAGAATGTCCTGTTTTGAGCCATAACCTCCCCCCACCTTCTCCTTAATAACATGTACTTTATTTTCATCAATCCCGCAGATTCGAGCTACGATACGACGGGTATGAAACGGGACTTGCGTCGAAGCATGGATAACTAGGCGGTCATTATCAATTTTCGTATAGACAATATGGGGTTCTAGAGGCGTACATTGAATCTGGCTGGTCTGATAGGTTCTCTCGATCACCGTCTCGGCTTCAGCAAACCCTTGTTCAACATCACCAATCGCCCCATGAGCTGCAGCAGCCACATTCCGACGATTATCAGCATGCAAGGGGAAAGGGTATATTATTTTCCCTTCACGAGGGTCTACGTTTTTATTATATTCTGCTAAATCTTTTGGAGCACCACTCAAATATTCAGCTTTTCCATTTTGAACAATAGGAGCACCTTCAGCCATAGCGTCCTCAACGGTGAACACTGGGTCCAAGACATCGTACTCCACTACTATCTTAGCCTTAGCCGCCTGAGCTTCAGCTTCAGTCTCAGCTACGATGGCTGCCACTCGATCTCCCACATGGCGTACCTTCCAGTTAAATAGACGGCGGTCATATGGAGAAGGTTCAGGATTACCCTGTCCAGCTGACATATAAAAGACATCGGGGCAATTTTCTGCAGTAATAATTGAAATTACACCAGGCATCGCCAAAGCGGCAGTCGTATCAATATTAGTGATATAGGCATGCGCGTGAGGACTGCGCAACATGACGAGGGCACAAGCCTCTGGATCTGCTCGGTCTTCAACAAATGATTTCCAACCGGCAACTAACTGTCGACCATCGACTTTAGGCTTTACCTTTCCGATATAAGAGAGGTTATCACGGAATTCTGGAGCAATAGTACTCTTGTATGTTCCATGAGCTATCTTCTCTTTAGCTAGCTCAACTGCAAGGTAATAGTGTTCGTATCCAGCATCACGTATAAAGATACCAGAAAGGGCATCTTGAATCTCTTCTCTTGAAGGATTCGGATTGTGCTCCAACAACCAAGTCAGTAAGAGAGCAGCAGCGGGAGCATTATAAGCAGATTGTACAATTCCGGCATCAATCATGGCCGTTTGAACAGGAGTTAACTGACCTCCTTGTGCCAAAGAATCGGGTGTCCTGATAGTAGCCCCTTCGGCTTCAAGGGCAAGCATGAGGTTAGCATAGACGGGAACATCATTAACCAGTACGGTATCACTCCCAGTAAAACCTTCACCGTCATCGCTATCGCGGACGGCAAAATGCCCTAATCCTACTAAAAACGTACGTAAAGTTTCACCTGGTTCAATATTTTTTGAAATTTGTTTTCCATTTACTATACATTTCACAATCATGCGGTACCCCCTTTTCCGATTGTCTCCAGACATATTCGGTAGAGATCAGAAACGGCTGTTCCCAGCAAGTACTTTTTATAGGCAGCACTGCCCGTAATATCATCGGTAAAAGCTATATCCAGCCCAGCCTGCGTTGCCGCATCTTCAGGGGTGTGATACTGTCCATTAGAAATACCGTTCTCGACGGCTACCAATCGTACCACGCCACTCCCTTTAATGGCCGCACAGATACGAATATCATGGGGAGTGCCATTGGAAATATCGGCCCCAAATGAGACCGTGATAGCAGCCGGACTTTGTGCTGTGCGAGCAAAGCGCTCTGAGGCAACGAAGCGTTGTGGTTTGTTGAGTATAATGCCTAAAATCAAACTTCCCTCAAAATGTTCTCTAAATGAATGGTATTCTCTAATTGGAATATTTTCCTCAGTGTATGTACCATTATTGGCGATATCTCCTAACACTAATCGTGCTTTTGCAGCGATCAAGGTGGGAAGCAAATAAGAATCATCACGTCTTAATGCAATATTGCCACCAATGGTTGCCATATTTCTACGGGTTTGAGAACCACAAAAACGTAACGCATCTTTAAAGTATGTGGGGACAAGATCACAACCTAGAGCTTCTTGGAACGTAACCATCGCACCAAGGGACACAACTCCTTTTTGCTCTTCTATAGTGGAGAGTTCTAAGTTTTTAAGTGAGACCACTTTTGTACACGCGATTGAAGAACCTAAGCGTTGGATTTCTGTCCCTCCGGCAAGGAAGGCGCTCCCTTCACCAGCTTTCTGTATGGCTAACAAGGATTCCTGTAATGAGGTCGTTCGAATAAATTCGGTAATCATACCTCCTCCTTACGCTCGGCTTTAGCGAGCATTTCTTGACTAATTGCATTGGCTTTATGGAACAATTCTTCTTCTTCAACTCCAACCAACTGTCCCTTATCGACTACCACCTGTCCGTTGACAATAGTATAATCTGTAGTATGATTGTCACCACAAAATAGGATTGCTGCAACCGGGTCCGATAGGGAACCAGCATACGCTAAGGTGTGGACATTAAATATCGCAGCATCTGCAGCCCAATTTTCCTCTAATTTTCCGACATTTGAAAAATTAAGCATCTTAGCCCCATTTTCACTGGCCATCTTAAAAGCTTGACGCGTTGTTAAGGCGCTAGCCCCATGCTTAACTCGTTGTAAAAGCAGAGCATTCCGAATCTCACCCAACATATCAGAAGAGTCATTAGACGCTGAGCCATCAACACCTAGACCAACAGTAATCCCCATTTCCAACATCTCCTTAACCCGGCAAATCCCGGAACCAAGACGCATGTTCGAAGAAGGACAATGGGCTATCGAGGAACCTGTTTCAGCTAATATCTTCAATTCTTCATCGTTAAAATGGATACCGTGGGCATAAAACACATCGGGGCCAATCAATTCACACTCCTGCATGAGGGCAAGAGGACGCATACCATACATTTCTAGGCAGAAATCATTTTCATCTCTAGTTTCCGCTAGGTGGGTATGCAAGAAGACTCCATACTGGCGCCCTAGTCGAGCGCTATCACGCATCAGTTCTTTGGTGACACTAAAAGGGCTACAGGGAGCTAATACAACCTTGTGCATGGCCGTCGGGGAGGGATCATGAAACATCCTGATGACCCGTTCACTGTCTTCTAAGATTTCGTCAGCGGTTTGAACTACTGAATCGGGGGGCAACCCTCCATCTTTTTTACTAAGAGACATAGAGCCACGGGTAGGCGAAAAACGCATGCCTAAGGTATCTGCTGCGCTAAATTGGGTAGCCATTAAATCGCCAACATATCCCTTAGGATAGAGATAGTGGTGATCTGTAGTACAGGTACATCCTGTTTTCAACAACTCACCCATGGCAAGCAGTGAAGAATGGTAGACCCCATCCGCGTCAATATACTTCCAAACATTATATAAGAAACTCAACCAATCAAACAGTTCTGCATTCTGAACTGCCGGATGATTTCTGGTCATCGTCTGGAAGAAGTGGTGATGTGTATTTACAAATCCAGGAACAACCACATGGGAGGAACAATCGATTACTCTCGTTGCTTCCGCTGTTCTCAAGTTCCCCTCAGGAGCAATGTGAGTAACCACTCCATTACTCATCAGTACATCGGCTCCCGATAGTGTGGGTTTGGCAGAATCGGTCATAAGACAGAAAATGTTTTTTAATAGAATACTATGATCGTGCATAACTACCCCTTACGTAATAATCGTTTGACTAGGTCGTTTTGCGACCTCAGTCAAGAAGTATGTGAGCATTTTTCGCGTTGCACCACGACGATACTGTGGCATAGCTTGGGGAGACAAAATCGCATCATAAGCCTCGAGTAGTGCCACTAACTTTGATTCAATCTGTTCTGCAGGCAATCCTATTATCATCTCCTCAACACGACGACTACGGGCAACTTTTGGCCCCGACGCCCCATTAGCAGAACGAAAATCAACAATATTTCCTTTTTCATCGAGGGTTACAGCTGCGCTTATACTTAGTTTACTAATTGCATTCGCACGCCGCGTTCCAATTTTCCTATACCAGAGATAGGTATAAGGAATGTTAGGTTGCTCAAGGATTACTCGGATAAGCAGCTCATCCTCTTTCAAGACTGTCTTTTTAGGTCCTGTAATAAATTCATCGAGTAACATCTGCCGAGTACCTGTCGCGCTGCGTAACTCAACGCGTGCATCCATCATAATGAGCGGCACTGGCAAATCGGCTTTGGGTGAGGCGTTACAAATATTGCCTCCAATTGTAGCGAGATTGCGTAACGATTGTGCACCCATGAGTTTTGCTGCCTGGCGCACTTGTTCCGGAACTAACTCAGAATCTTCGAGATCATGGCAGGTTGCACCAGCATAGATGCTCACCTCTCCATTTTTCTCTGAAATCCCTTTAAGTTCCTCTAGTTGCGTAATAATCATAACCGGCCAAGGGAATTTTGGTACAACACCACTTCCCCTGCGGTAAGAAACCATGAGGTCTGTACCGCCAGCTATGGGGCGGGCCCCTGTCTCTTTACGGATGCGTAAGGCCTCAGCTAGGTCTTTGGGTATATAACATGTTTCTACCATAGTCCATTCCCTCGCTTCGCGGCGAGCTGCACGCTCTCTACAACTAGATCATAGCCGGTACATCGGCATAGATTTCCCGAAATCCCTAAACGAATCTCATCATCAGTGGGATGGGGATTTGAATCCAATAAGCTTTCAGTTGCGATCACCATCCCAGGAATACAAAATCCACATTGGACCGCGCCTCCGTCGGCAAAAGCCTCAATGATACATTTACCACGGTTTGTCTCACGTAACCCCTCAATGGTCATGATGCTACAGCCCTGCACGGCACCTATCGGCACCATACAGGTGGTAATAATTTTACCGTCCTTAAGGACTGAACATGCCCCACACTCCCCTTCGCCACAAGCTTCTTTTGTGCCAGTAAGTCCAAAATCTTCCCGCAGTACATCTAAAAGTCTTTTAAGGGGATTAACGGTGATGGAGACCTCTTCTCCATTTAACTCAAATTGTATCTCGCTTGTCATACTAGTAGCTCCGTTATAGTTTCGGGCGGAATGGGAATTGCCCGTATATCTTTGTCGATAGCTCGAGATACAGCATCTACAAATGCTGCTGAAGCTCCATTAAAAACCAATTCACCCATTCCTTTCGCCCCAGAAGGACCGTAGGGGTAAGGATTGTGTACAAGGGAAGAACTTTGCTCGGGAAAATCCATACTGGTAGGTATGATATAATCAGAAAGTCCAATCTGTTTAAACCCTTTTGTAGGATGAAAATCTAGTTTTTCCATAGCGGCATAACCGAGGCTCTGAATTATACCTCCATTCACCTGGCCATGTACCACTAGTTCATCAATAGGAACTCCAACATCGTGACTCGACCAGATTCCTTTCGTAATCACCTCATTAGTAAGAGAGTCCACCTCAACTTCAACGGCACATACTCCCCAACCGTAGGCAATATAGGCATCACCCTGGAATGTTTCCTGATTCCATGGATGCCCCTCTGGATGTACATAATCATCTTCAGTATAAAAGTCTTCAGCTTCATCCCACCGTTCTTTCATTTTCAATGCCGCATTTTCAAGCAGTTTCCCAACGATCATGGTGGAACGACTGGCAACAGTAGGACCACTATCAGAGACTAGAGAAGTATCGGGATTGGGATATACCACCCATTTTCGATCAATATCTAAGACATCTGCAACTATCTTGGTGAAGGCAGTTTGTAACCCCTGCCCCATTTCGGTACTACCCACTAGGATTTCAACAAACCCATCGGCGCGTTTATGCAAGCGAGCCTTAGCCTTAATAATCATCTGCTCGCCATTACCAGTAAAGGCTCCCCCATGATTATAAAAGGAGAGCCCTATGCCCTTGCCACTACCGCGTTGGTATGTCTTGCTTTTACGATCATATTTACTAGCCTTCTTGACCTGCTCTAACATCTCTGGAATCACAACTTTTTCAAATATATGTCCGTTGGTAACAGTTGTCTCACCTTGCTTAATAAAATATTTACTTTTGAGTTCTAAAGGATCTATTTTTAACTCATTGGCTAGGTGGCACAGGTGAGTTTCTATCGCAAATAATGTTTGAGGCGCACCAAATCCTCTAAAGGCATCGCTTGGGAAAGTATTAGTAGCTACTGCCCGACCGCGCACACGAGAAACCGGAATATTATAGACACCAGTAGCATGAAATACACCACGCTGTAAGACTACATAGGAACAACTCTCATATCCACCAGCATTATAGACAACATCGATATCCATACCCAAAATATTACCTTGCTTATCTAAAGCTGTTTTAAACAAGGTTCTACTGGGGTGGCGTTTTACACTGAAAGCTCCATCTTCGTGTCGGTCGAAAACTAGCTGGACTGGTTTTCTAAGCACATAGGCCGCCACCAACACTGGTCCGGCCAGGACATCAGGAAAGTGTTCCTTGCCCCCGAAAGCTCCTCCCGTAGTGGTTTGACGCACAATCACATCCTCAGGAGAACGGTTAATGAGCCCAGCAATCGATTTTCGTACATAAAATGGACATTGGGCACTAACATAGACCGCAAACGTATCTCCTTCTGGCATTGCCAGAGCAGCGTTCGTCTCTAAGTGTACATGTTCTTGCCACCCAGTAATAATCTCATCTTCAATAATCCGGTCAGCCTGAGACAAGACCTCATCTACATCACCCTTATTGATGGTGAAATCACAATAAAGGTTGTCCTCACCAACAAAAGCGCCACCTTTACAGGAGAGCCCTTCCTCAATTGTTATGGCTGGGGTAAGTCTTTCATACGTAATTTCTATTTCTTCGAGTAAATCAGCTAAGACAGACCGGTCAGGTCCAACTAAGAGCCCAATGGTCTCTCCGATATACCGCACTTCATCTTCAGCAAAGCAATGATAGTCTTTTTTAATCATCACTAATTCATTCTTTCCACCTTCAGGAATATCTTTATATGTAATAAATCGATACCCATCGGGAAGAGGTGGTAATGAAATATGGGTGATGTTTCCTCGAGGTATACCTGAACGCACCATACGTGCATAGAGCATACCTTCAAAGTACATGTCAGACAGATACTTTTCTGCGCCTGAAGCCTTAGATACGGCATCTATTCTGCGCATCGGAGCTCCGATCGGTTTCTTCGCCATAAGCGACCCTCCTGATCGTTCTACATTGTGTCACCGGGTTAGACAACCCCGCGGAGCCTCTCCTGGGAGAAGACCCATCCATGATGGGAGAGGGGACCATGGTGGGAATGGGACTTGGCACAAGACTTTGTGCCAAGTAACCTCAGTAGCTTAAGTATACAATGGATTAAGTTCAATTTCTAGTTCTTTCCTTCAAGACTATAGGGCAGCATAGCATAAAATGCAGCACAAATTTCTAGATCATCAACTCTGTTAATTTCATTAGGAGCATGGGCTTGCGATTCATCTCCAGGCCCAAACCCAATTGCTGGAATTTTATGGCGGCCTGTTGTTGCCACTAAGTTGGTACTAAATGTCCACTTATCAATAACTGGTTTCTTTTTGAACAAAGCTTTATGAGCCTCTACCCCAGCTTGGACTAGATAGTGGTCTTCATCAATTTTCCAAGTCGGGAAATAGAGTTCTTGATGATAATCCTTCTTCGTCCAGCCTACTTTTTCATACATTGGCATTTCTACTACAATCTCTTTAGGATCATCACCGGTAGCCTTGGAAATATATTC
>CAZGDR010000015.1:0-5256 GCA_964524755.1 uncultured Spirochaetaceae bacterium | reverse complement strand
TCCATCCGTCCACGGTGACCACGATAGAGTTGGCAACTAGTGGGTTCAGTTGAAACAACTAAATCAGGTTTAAAGTTCTCTTCCTCAATCAGGTATTTCCAGCACATACCATCACAATCTTCTTCCATTACCGTAAAGGTGAAATAGACGCTATACTCTCCACCATAACCGAGTTCTTTAAGAATTCGGCCAGCGGTGATCATTGAGGCAGCACCACCTTTTTGGTCCGAAGACCCTCGCCCAAAAACCTTCCCATCCTTTATTTCACCACTAAACGGATCAAAGTCCCAGTTATCCAGATTACCGACTTCAACGGTATCGACATGGGCGTCAAATGCTAACTGTTTAGGGCCATAACCGACGCGGCCAATAACGCTTCCTAATCCATCGATTCTTACTTCATCAAAGCCAGCTTCCTCTAATAAGGTGACAATTAGCCGGCAAACTTCTTCTTCTTTACTGCTATACGATTTAACCTTAACCAATTTTGAGAGGTTTTCTGCGGTATACTGTCGGTATTCCGCCGCTTTCTTTCTAATCTGTTCGTGCATGACCATGTTTTACTCCTTCTCCTTCCATTTCCCCTGCGAGGGAACTATTTTATACTGTATCTACCTTGTTCCAAACACGCTTGGCGACTTCAGCCGCTTTCGCGTAGATTTCTTGAATATCAAAATTAAAACTACGGTGTTCCATCACCATACGACCTTCAACCATTACAGAATCAACACAATTACTGCTTGTCCCCCACACCAAGTGGGTAGCCGCATTATCGGCAACCCAAGGGGTTGGACTCTGGTAATCTAAAATAGTTATATCAGCCTTGTATCCAGGAGCTATGCGACCAAATTGTTCCCCAAAATAACGTTCTAGAATTTCATTGCCGCGACTTAGCATAGTTACAAAATCATTTGGCCACCATGGACCACCTTCATCCTTATGTTTAAAGAAGGCTATCTTTAGCTCTTCGAACATATTTCCACCACATCCATCAGTGCCAAGGACAGATTTATTAATCTGCCCTAAATTATGGCAATAGCCGACATGGTTGTTCATATTACTGCGTGGATTATGGGCTAAAAAACTCTTGCGTTCGTTGAGTAACTCTATCTCACTCTCTTGTAACCATAGTCCGTGCACCAGCAATGTATTATCTGAGAGCAGACCAAAACTATCGAGACGATCAATAATATCTTTATTATACCAGTGGTGAGAATGTACGGTATCGTACTTATCCTCTGCGACATGGAGGTGCATACCACGCCCACTACTCTCACAAGCTTCCTTCATAAGTGCAAAGCCTGCATCGGGAATGGTAAATGGGGCATGCCCACCAATCATGGCTTCCACCAAAGGCTTCTTCCCATCTTTGCGATCAGCATCGACACTCTTAGCAAAAGCAATATTCTCTGCAACTCCCGCTTTAACTTCGTCCATCCCACCATTGCGATCGGTAACCTCATAACATGTTGCTCCCCGCACTCCAACTTCTCGCATCCCTTTGGCAATGGTTTCGAGAGAACCACTAATAAAAGAGGGGCTTGCATGGTGATCAATGCAGGTTGTCGTTCCAGCCGCAATAGCATCAATGGAACAAATCAAACTACTATAATAGATAGCTTCTTCATCAAGAGAACGGTCGAGACGCCACCACCACTCTTTTAATACCTGTATGAAATCATTTTGGGCTCCGGCTTGTACTAACATGCCGCGAGATAACCCCGAATAATAATGGTGATGCGAGCACACGAGACCTGGAATAATGGTTTTGCCAGCAGCGTCATATACTTTCGCTTGGGGATAAGCAGAACCGGCATTTTTTCCCACCGCCACAATTGTGTCTTCTTTGACCACCACATCAACTAATTCTTGCACAGAAAATGGAGGCCTAGTTTGTACCACTCGTGCATTCGAAAATACTGTAATTGCCATTCTCCTTCTCCTTATGCTTCGACGGCGCCCAACAGGTAGGAATGATTCAAAATAATTTCCTCAATAACAGCAGAGATCTCTTCAGGTAGTTCACTCTCTAACGTCCCATCAGATGTAATTTCCAGGGGCCCTACAATCTCGCCAAAACGTACCAAGACATTTCTTTCATCTAAGAAAAAACCATTGTTTTCTGAATTCTCAAAGTCATCTTTACGACTGAAAAGAGTTATTTTATCGAGGTAAGGCGAACCTTCCCAAGGGCAGAATGTGGTACAGTTACCACATTCATTACAGAACGCATCGAGGTGAACAATCTGGAAAGGATTATCGTATAAATCATTACGATGACGCATATCGATAGCCACATTAGCTCGGTTCGGGCACACTTCAACACACTTGTTACAGATATAAGAACATTCAAGACACCGAGCAGCTTCTCGTTTGGCAAAATCCTCTACGGAATCTGTATGTTTGGCAGGTGCTAGGTAGAGGCCTTTTTTAGCTCGTATTTCAGCAAAGAATTCATTCTCTTCCTCTTCAATAGCATCAAGCTCTTCAGCACTATAATCTTCTTCATCTTCATGATCGTGATCATCCTCTTCTGGCCCTAGAACTGAATCAATGGCGGCCTCTACCGCTTTGCGGGCAGATGCTATACAACGAACTACTGTTGAGGGACCACTTTGCGCATCACCTACTACATAGACCCCCTCTTCTACAGTTTCCAAGGTATCACTCTTGACTGCCGGCCACCCTTTCTCATCAATAGGGACCCCAAACCACGTAAGTGCTTGGCTATCTACTTTTTCACCAATCGCGGTGATGAGGGCATCGGCTTGGAAGGTTATGGTCTCATCAGTTGCGACCGGCTTACGACGCCCAGAAGCATCTAGATCGCCTAAAGTCATCTTTCGACATACTAAGGTGCCATCTTCAGCATATGATTCTGGATTAGTGAGGAAATAGAATTTCACTCCATCAGCAATGGCATTACCAAATTCCTCTAAATCGGCAGGCATCTCCTTCTCGGTTCGTCGATAGAGCACTGAAACTTCTTCAACCCCTTCAACTCGGATAGCAGCTCGAGCCCCATCCATTGCTGTATTTCCTCCACCAACGACGATTACACGCTTACCTAGAGTTATCTGTTTTGGATTGCGATTAAATTGAGAGAGGAATGCTAACGATGGGTGTACACGACTTCTATCTCCAGTCAGAGGAATTTCATTATCAATCTCTGCCCCTATGGCATAAAATAGATATTCATACCCCTCTTTATGAAGTGCTTCCACTGTCACAGAAGAACTCTCTATGCCAAACTTAAACTCAACCCCATGTTGACCAATAAAATCTATGTCGGCTTGTAAGGCACTCGCCGGAAAGCGGAAGGTTGGAATTACATATCGAGTGATGCCCCCAGCATCTTTTTCTCTTTCAAATACCGTGACCGCAAAACCAGCTCGAGCTAAAAAGTAGGCTGCGGCCAACCCCGCTGGTCCAGCTCCGATTACGGCTGCTTTCAAAACAGCATCTTCAGGTTTTTCCCATCGTTTGATGTATTCGGCAAAACCTTGCTCAGCCGCAATTTTCTTCATCTCTCGAATCTGCACTGTCCCTTCATAATCTAACCTTGTACAATGGTACTGGCACTGATGGTCACAAATATAGCCCGTCAGATTAGGGAGTGCATTAGCATCATAAATTATTTCTAAGGCATCTGCATAACGCCCCTTACCTACCAAATAAATATAATCAGGTACATTCTGGTGAATTGGGCAAGCTTCTATGCAAGGAGCAATGTAGCAATCAATCAAGGAGAGTTGCTCAGGCACGCTAACTGTTTCATTACCTCTGAAACTCTTCTGCACCCCCTCTAATGAGCGAGATTTTAGCGCCAATTCATTAAGTTTAGTTACATCAACGTCCGTAGCATCCCAGGTCCTACTCTCTTGCTCCAGAATTTCAACCATCTGTTTCATGCGCACATACCCGCCAGGTTTAAGCATATCTGTAGCGAGGGTAATGGGACGAATTCCGGTATCAAAAATATCACGAACGGTCATAGCATTAGCGCCACCACTATATGATATAGGGAGTTTTCCTTTGAACTCTTTCGAGAGGAGAGCGCCGACTCCAGTGCTCAGGGGAAGCAAGATGCGACCCGACATGTACATTTCAGCACCTGGAAGAACTCCTTGATCGTTTACAGACCCCAGGGTATTAGTTAATTTAACCCCAAACCCAAGTTTTTTTGAGGCAGCTAGATCAACCAATCGATGGAGCATCTTGATAGCATCATCATACTGTAAATCATGATCAAATGATTCAGGTTTCAACCCTATATAGTCATACCCAAGATCATCTAATATCTTTCGCACTCGATCAAAACCTAGCAATGTCGGGTTCAGTTTCACAAATGTGTTGAGCTTTTTCTCGTTCAACATATAGGAGCAAATAGCTTCAATTTCGTCTGGAGGACACCCATGCATGGTGCTAATGGTCACTGAGGGACTTATATGGGCAGAGATCTTTTCTGGCAAGGATGTCAGTTTTTTCTCCATCCCCTCCCATTCAGTGCCTTCAAACAAGGAACCTTCACCTAGCATAGCCTGCAAAGAGGCAATACAATCAACAAATATCTCTGCTTGATTGGCGTCAAGCAGGGAATCAATAAACGTTTGCATCTTTGGCGTTTTAATGCCATCCAAATCATACCCAACACTCATATTGAATATAAAGGAGGGTGTTTTTACAGCTTCACCATTAAATATACTTTCTAACAGATGGAGCACCACCCAAGCTTTCACATACTCATCAAGGGCTTTAGGAAGTGTGTATTCAGTTGACCATTCCACGTTATAGCCTTCGTCTCGAGCATCGATACAAGGCTTATCTATTATAAGATCATCCATCTTTTGCACAGTTTTCAACTCAATAAAACGGCCGCCGACAAGGTAGCTCACGATAATGTTCTGTGCCAGCTGGGTATGCGGACCAGCAGCAGGTCCTAAAGGGGTCGCACATTTTTGGCCAAATACGGTAATTCCTTTCGTTGGGTCTGGTTTGCAAAATTGGTCTTGATGGATACCGAAAATAGTTTTATTTTGACGATATTCAGAAAATATTCTATGTATGAGTTCCTCAAAAGGAACGGGTCGCATGATATCTCCCATAACGATAAAACTCCTTGGGATAGGGCTGGTGAGAGCGTAAGCTCTACCCCTTATTGTAAAGGAGTTTCATCATAAGTCAATCTTTTTATGCAACACTATGCAACATAAAAGGATGAATTTTTAAAGTGAATCCAAATTATAAAATTATAAT
>CAZGDR010000014.1:0-38699 GCA_964524755.1 uncultured Spirochaetaceae bacterium | reverse complement strand
TAGACTCCCCATAATTGTAACTACATGCTATGGTTGGCTATGATATAAGGCTAGGTGATGTTGTATGGGTAGAGAGCGTAAGTTTGGTGGTTGGGTTCATGTGGTGTTGTTTTTAATCACCGTGAGCTGGGGTTTTAACAATATAGCCCTTAAAATTGGGTTTCAGTATCTTACTGCTCCACAATTTAGCGGTGTACGAATGTTGATAGCTTTCCCTTTTATGGTCTATTTTGCCTTTTGGATGCCCGGGAGAATTCGTTTTACCAAGCGAGATTTTTGGGGAATAGTTGGTATTGGCTGTCTAGGATTAGGGATCTTTCAGGTTCTATTTCCCATTGGTATTGATGAGACCTCAGCTTCACTTGGTGGCATCTTAATGGCGACCATGCCTATTCACGTAGTTGTTCTCTCACTAGTTTTTGGGCTAGAACGCCCTCGCTTGAAAGCAATCTTTGGTATTCTCCTTACCATCGGTGGCCTTGTATTAATTACTTTCGCTTCGCATCAACCTGAGGCGGCTACACAAACAACCTTAAAGGGAATAATATTCGTCGTTGCGGCTGAATTTGGCTATGCAATAAATACCACTTTTTTACGCCCGTACATGAAACGTTATCCACCTTTACAGATAACTGGGTTAGCTATGGCTGTATCTGTGCTCATCTATTTAGGAGTATTTTTTAAAGATATGAGAAGTATAGTCGTCTCTGAAGTAGATTCAATAGCGTGGCTTTGTGCTCTCTATTCAGGACTAATTGCATTTTTATTGGCCAATATTTTATGGAACTATGCCATAAAAAATATTGGTAGTACGAAAGTTTCCGTCTATGGGAACTTACCACCAGTCATCGTGACCATCCTGAGCGCCATCATATTCCATGATGTATTAAACTTTATGCAAATGGTGGGTGCCGTAATCATCCTCACAGGTGTAGTCATGGTACAATTGCGTAGAACAGATGCACCTAAGAGTGTGAAAAAACAAAAGGTCTTGGCTGAAAAATAATGTAGAGAACCGTCAGAAATGAAAGTATTGGCCTCAAATATTACAAACAAGATTGTTGAAAAAGTTGCTCGGCTGTACTGCGTAGAGTATAAAGAAGCAAGGTCCTGTGTAGTTTTGCATTTTATGATTTTTGTAATTATATTTGGCATAATGAATTAATGATATCTATTTAAAAGATTGACAACAGAATAGACGACGGGTATTCTGTTCTTATGGATATATCTACAAGTAAGATCTCCGCACTGATAGCTACAATACAGGAGGAGAACCCGGTAATCATGGGTTATATGAGAGACGATGCTCTCTCTAATTCTGCACTTATAGAGACCCTTCGAAACCACTACCGCGAGATTATGCAACAAGATTTCCCTAAAGCGTGGGACTACTATGTCGGTACAGATGATGATGAATCCTCCTTCTTCCATTTAACATGGCGTTCTTTTGCATTTATTAGAATAATGGATTTCCTCGATCATGAGGGTAAGACTTTTAAAGATGGAAACTTGTATGACCAAGAAATAATCTCACAACCAATTGCTCTTGTACGTAAGCTATTTCGAAACGAAGAGTGTAATGTAACAATCGATTTTGTTCTCGATATCCTCCACCTGCTGCGCCAATTAAATGGCCTTGAAAAGCAGAATATACCATCTCGCAGCCAAGTGATTACTTGGATGAACCGTCACCCTTCCGGGCTAGATGCCGATGTTCTCGCATGGAGAGCCACGAACAAAGAACGGATTGTTGAACTGCTTGTGAAGCGTATCAAAGATGAGCGTGAATCAACCTTCTATCGTTTCAAACCTGGAGTAAGTGATGAAGAAGCTCGTCAGCAAGTGCTTAAATGGTGGAGTGAGGACCGCTTCCATCTTCGCTACGCGGTACGAAGTGCCGCTGAGTTACAAACATATTTAGCTAACTCACTAGATGAGAGCACGATGAATATTATGAAGGAGGGGGAAGCGAAAGGGATACCTGTCTTTGCGACCCCTTATTTCCTCTCTCTCATTGATACTCGCCCTGTGCATGCAAGAGAACACCCCTTTGCCGATGAAGCCCTCCGTAGTTACCTCTTTTATAGCCAAGACTTAGTAGATGAGTTTGGCAACATCCATGCCTGGGAAAAAGAAGATGTGGTCGAGCCAGGAAAACCCAATGAAGCCGGTTGGATCCTCCCTTCCCACAATATTCATCGCCGTTATCCTAATGTAGCAATCTTTATTCCCGATACCATGGGGAGGGCTTGCGGAGGATTATGTGCATATTGTCAGCGCATGTATGATTTTCAAAATGGTCGATTTAACTTTAACCTTGATACGTTACGACCAAAAAAAACTTGGAGTGAAAAGTTGCATGAAGCCATGCATTATTTTAGGACTGACCCGTTCTTAGAAGATATCCTCATTACTGGTGGGGATGCATTGATGAGTTCAGTTACCTCTTTACAAAAGATCTTAGATGCTGTGTTACAGATGGCTCGCGACAAACGCCACGATAATGAGATGCGTAGCCCTGATAAACGCTTGGCTGAATTCAAGCGGGTACGCTTAGGTACTAAATTACCAATTTATCTCCCACAACGAATTACCAAAGATCTCATTGAAGTGCTACGTACATTTAAAAAAGATGCCCAAGCAATCGGGATCTCTCAGTGTATAATCCAGACCCATTTCTCAAGTGCCATGGAAGTCTCGTTTGACTCAGCTAAAGCTATCACCAAATTATTAAGCGCGGGTTGGGCTGTTACTAACCAAGAAGTTTTTACGGTAGCTGCCAGTAGGCGTGGTCATTCGGCTAAATTGAGAAAAGTAATGAACGACTTAGGGGTGTTGCCCTATTATACTTTCACCGTTAAGGGGTTTAAAGAAAATCGTGAGTTGTTTGCCAATAACCCTCGTTCTATGCAGGAGCAAATAGAGGAAAAATCTATTGGTCGCGTTGATTTACGGTATTATAGTACACTGCGTTCCTTTGTAACTGATGCGGCGCACATGGTCGACCATATAAATTCTATCCGAGAAGCGGATGAAATCCCTTTTATTGCCACCGATCGAAATACGATTAATTTACCTGGGGTGGGCAAAAGTAATACCTACCGTACGATAGGTATTACCCATGATGGGCGTAGAATTCTGAAGTTTGAATTCGATCACAGTAGAGCCCATAGTCCAATAATTGCAAAAATGGGTTCCATCGTAATTATAGAATCGAAATCGATTGCCCGCTATCTTCACCAAATCGAACAACTAGGGGAGGACCCTGCAGAGTATGCCAGTATTTGGGGGTATTCGGCAGGTAAATTAGAGCCCCGAAGCCTCGTTTTTGAAGGTATGGCACGATAGCTACAAAAACATAGAGATAATCGTTACATCTCTTTAACAAATTGATGCGTTTGGGTATGCTTTGCCTACATAAAGAGAGCAACGGGAGAAACTACATGCAACACATTAGGGAATTGGATGCTAAAACTGCACAAAATATACGGTATGTATTGATGGACATCGATGACACCATAACGACCGCAGGTAAATTACCGGCGATCGCTTATTCGGCTTTATGGCAACTGCACGACGCTGGATTAAAGGTGATTCCAATTACTGGGCGCCCAGCAGGTTGGTGCGACCTCATTGCCAGGCAGTGGCCGGTCGATGGCGTTGTAGGAGAAAATGGTGCTCTCGTATTCTGGGAAGAAGCAGGACGGGTGAAACGAATCTACCATGACCAAGCCATTAATAATACCCATGATACTCTGCAGCGAATAACTACCCGAGTTCTCTCTGAGATTCCAGAATCTAGAATTGCTGGTGATCAGTTCTCCAGGATGTTCGATGTAGCTATCGATTTTGCAGAAGAAGAGCCTTACTTACCACTTTCAGTTGCTCAAGAGATTAAAGATATCTGTGAAGAGATGGGAGCGATCGCGAAAATTAGTTCTATCCATGTTAATACCTGGATGGGTCAATATGATAAGTTGAGTATGGCTAGCCATTTTTTACATAACCGATTTGGTTATAATGACACAAGTGATATTCAGCAGGTGCTGTTCTTTGGAGACTCTCCCAATGACGAGCCCATGTTCACCCATTTCCCCTCTTCTGTGGGAGTTGCCAATGTGATTAAATACGCAGAGTTTATGGATGTCTTGCCCACCTTTGTTACCACACATGAGGGAGGCGAGGGGTTCGCAGAAGGGGTAGAAGCATTATTAAACTGGCGCTAATCTTTCTTTACCGGTGCCCCTTTATGCATTACAGTGGTGCATAGGGGGAGGAAGTAGATGGAGACTACGACCAAACGATTAACTCAAATACGTTGTATACCGATGATAAAGTCAGTCACAGTTGAACAAGCTTCTGCTTTAGGGGAAGCTTTACTAGCCGGCGGTTTGCCGGCTGCCAATGTTTCACAACAAGAAAGTGATGGCCTAGAGTTATTACGTGCTTTAGCCGCTAGATTTCCTGATTTGCTGGTGGGCGGTGGGAATGTACAAACTATGGGAGAGGCTCGTAATGCAATAGAGGCTGGCGCTCGTTTTATCTTTTCTCCTATCTTCGATCCACAAATGGTAGAGTTGTGCCAACAGCAGAGTGTTGCTGTATATCCAGTAACTAAAGAGGGGCTTCTTGCCGTTACCTATAATGTAAAAGTTTTGGGATTCTACCCCATTGAAAAACTGGGCGGCTTGAGAGCCATAGATAAACTTGGTAACCAATTTGGGTTACAATGTATAGTGGCCGGAAGTATTACTGAACAAACAGTGAAATCCTACCTTGCTAATCAATATGTTCTCGCGGTAACAGGGAGTTGGATGATTGATCCCATTTTGGTAGCCAATCATCAATGGTCTCTCATTACGCAGGCTTTTCGGAAAGCTGCCCTGAATTAGCAGTTTTATCATACTATAGCAGTTGAATCGGGAGATTCTTGTGCAAAAGAGGAGTGTTATATGCGAATAGGTATACTTGGGGCGGGAAATATTGCTCGAAAAATGGCGTTAACCGTGAATGGGATGAACGAGGCAACAGCGTATGCAATTGCTTCTAGATCATTGGAAAAAGCAGAAAAATTTGCCTCAGATTTTAAAATGGACAAGGCTTATGGTTCGTATGAAGCTTTATTAACAGATCCTAAAGTCGATCTGGTTTACATAGCTACACCCCATTCCCATCATTATGAGCACATTAAACTAGCCCTTAATCATAATAAGCCTGTGTTGTGTGAGAAATCATTTACGGTAAACGCAACGCAAGCTGAAGAAGTTATTAACCTTGCCCGAGAAAAGAAGCTTCTCCTGGCAGAAGCTATCTGGACGCGGTATCTACCCATGCGAAAAATGTTAGACGATGTGCTCAGCTCTGGTATTATTGGAGAAGTAAAATCTTTAACAGCTAATCTTGGGTATGTCATACACCATGTTCCTCGTATGGCAGATCCCCATCTTGCTGGAGGTGCTTTGCTAGATGTAGGTGTGTATACCATTAACTTTGCTTTGATGGTGCTAGGCGACCAGATTGAAAAAATTGATTCAAGTGTCATGTTTACTGAAACTGGAGTAGATGCTCAAAATAGTATCGTTTTCGAGTATAAGGGAAAAGCAATGGCAATGCTCCATTCAAGCCAAATGGCGAGTACCGATCGGCGTGGTATGATTTTTGGTGATAAGGGCTACATTGAAGTGAAGAATATCAATAATCCTGAGGTGATACGGGTGTTTGATACAGAGCATAAACTGATTAAAGAGGTCTCTCAGCCACCACAAATTACTGGATTCGAATATCAGGTTCAGGCTTGTTTTGAAGCTATTCGTTCTAAATCAGTCGAATGTCCTCAGATGCCACATAGTGAGATTCTTCGTGTTATGGGCCTTATGGATACTCTCAGAGTCCAGTGGAAAATGAAATATCCTATGGAATAGAAACACAATAGTTCAGCTTTCTTTTCTGTATGGGAAGCTGATTACTGTAGCAGCTTCGTATAAATTTCATAGGTAGCAGTATCAAAGGCCACAAAAATAACCGAGCTTATATGGTTCTTGGTAACTTGTTGTAATATTCTGTTTACTGTCTCACATGCAACTTGAGCGGCTAGATGAGGAGGATACCCATATACTCCTGTGCTAATAGCTGGGAAGGCTATGGAGCGTGCTTTGAGTTCTAGAGCTACTTCGATTGACCTCTGATAACAGGAGGCTAGTTTTTCGGCTTCATTATGACCTCCTCCCTGCCATACGGGACCTACAGTATGAATTATGTATGTCGCCGGTAAGTTAAAGCCTAAAGTCCCTTTAGCATCTCCAGTTTCACATCCCCCTAAGGTGAGACAAGCTTGTCGCAGTTCTGGGCCAGCTGAACGGTGAATGGCTCCATCAACGCCACCTCCTCCTAATAGGGTGGAATTAGCTGCATTCACTATGGCATCAACTTGCATGGTGGTGATGTCTCCTTGGATTACCTGTATTCTTCGATCGTTTTTCATGATTATATTCTACCACATTATTTTATTTGACAGATAGCTAAAGGTATGGGACAATACAAATGGAAGCGCTTCCATACTACCGTCTGGTCTTGCTTTTTAATTCCAACATCAAAGATCGCGTAGCAGTAAGCGATTCTATGCGGTAAAGCGCATGAGGAAAATATTATGCTCGGCAAGCCGAGCAGAAAGGAGAGAAGTATGAAGAAAGTATTGTTTGTAGTACTGATTGCGGTGTTGATTCTACCCGCTGCATTTGCAGCTGGACAAGCGGAGGATAAAGCACCTGCAGCCAAGACAGTAACAATCTTTGGTGCTTTTGTTGATGAAGAGGCTAGGCGCTTCGAAGAAGCGATTAAACCTTTTGAAGAACGCACAGGAATTACAGTAGAGTATGAAGGATCTAAAGACTTCGAAACACTCATTAGTGTACGTGTTGAAGGGGGGAACCCTCCTGACATTGCAGGCTTACCTCAGCCTGGATTGATGATGAACTTTGCATCACAGGGTAAATTAGTCCCTATCTGGAGTTCTCTTGAAGCTACAATTGATAATAACTATGCCCCTGTTTGGAAAGATCTCGGCTCGTATGAGGGGACTCCATACGGAGTGTTCCACCGGGTAAATGCAAAGAGCTTTGTTTGGTATCCTAAGAAAGCTTGGGATAAAGCAGGGTATAAAGTTCCAAAGACGTGGGACGAGCTAATTGCTTTAATGGACAAGATGGTTGCTAATGGGCATACCCCATGGGCCGTTGGACTTGAAGCTGGTGGGGCTACCGGTTGGGTTGGTACTGACTGGATTGAAGATATTATGTTGCGTACCGTAGGACCTGATGTCTATGACAAGTGGGTCGCGAATGAAATCCCATTCAATTCGCCTGAAGTAAAAGCTGCTTTTGATGTTCTCGGGAAAATTTGGTTGAATCCAAAATATGTGTATGGTGGTAAAAATACGATTCTTACCACAAGCTTTGGAGATGCTCAACGACCACTGTTCGATGATCCTCCAAAAGCATGGTTGCACCGCCAAGGTAACTTTATTACTGGATTCTTCCCTGATCGGATTCAAGCAAACTTAGAAGAAGAAGTTGGTGTGTTCCCTCTACCCGGAATTAACCCTGAATTTGGAATCCCTGTATTGGGTGGTGGAGACCAGTTTGTAGTCTTCAACGATCGACCTGAAGTACGCCAGTTTATGGAATTCTTAGCGACGTGGGAATCGGGTGAACTCTGGGCAAAAGCTGGTGGAGCCTTATTCCCCTATTTGAACCAAGACTTGAATGCATATCCAAACGAAATTGAACGCTCTTTAGCTGAAGCTCTGGTCAATGCCAAAGTCTTCCGATTTGATGCGTCTGATTTGATGCCTGCACAAGTTGGAGCTGGTTCATTCTGGACTGGTATTGTTGATTGGGTCAGTGGGAAACCTATTGATACTGTGTTGAACAATATTCAAAGGTCATGGCCTAAATAATCGATGAAGATTATGTGCCGGTGGAAGAGAAATCTCCACCGGCATTTGATTTGGTTTTGAAAGGAGTTGAGCAATGGGAATACAAGAACAAAGTGAAAAAAGAGGCTTTCTGACAAAGCCCTTAGGTACAGTTGGGCGCATTATTGTCTCTATCTTTGTTCCAGTTGTAGTAATTGTAATTCTTTGGGCTGGATTCATATTCCTCAGAGATAGTAATGCGAATCAAGGAATTATTGCTCTGGTGGCAATAATCTGGGGAGTAGGAGGGGTGGCCTTGGTGTTCTGGGTTGCCGATTGGGTAGTTAACCGAACACCGTTACATATTGCCAAAAAGATACAGCCTTTTGTCTTTGTTGGTCCTGCCTTGATTATTCTCACTTGGTATCTATTTTTACCTACTATGCGCTCACTCTACTTGAGTTTCTTTGATGCACAATCTAAAAATTTTGTTGGATTAGCAAACTATATTTTTGCTTTCACCGATAATAAAATGTTGGAATCGTTTGTGAACAACCTCATGTGGATTGTGCTGGGTACCGGTGGTTCGGTTGGATTTGGCCTTATTATTGCCTTACTTGCCGACCGCTCTCAATTTGAAAAAGTTTTTAAGAGTATTATTTTTATGCCTATGGCCATCTCGTTTGTAGGTGCCGGTGTAATTTGGCGCTTTGTGTATGCCTACAAACCAGCTGGTGAAGACCAAATAGGAATTCTGAATGCTATAACCAGCCTATTCGGGGGGGCTCCCCAAGCTTGGTTTACCATCAAACCTTGGAATAATATCTTTTTAATCATTATCTTAGTTTGGCTACAAACGGGATATGCCATGGTCATTATCTCAGCAGCTCTCAAAGGAGTTCCTTCCACGATTATCGATGCAGGACGCATCGACGGTGCCAGTGAATTCCGTGTCATTCGTAGTATTATAATCCCCTATATATTTTCAACTTTAGTAACGGTCTCCACAACTATCGTAATCATTTCTCTAAAAATCTTCGATATCGTCTTTACGATGACTAATGGTAATTATGGAACTGAGGTTATTGCCAGCATGCAGTATAAACAGATGTTCCGATTCTATCACTATGGAAGAGGTTCTGCGATTGCTATTGTCTTGGTAATCGCGGTTATACCCGTTATGTGGTACAACCTGCGCCAGTTTAGCAAACGGGAGGGGTTTTAATATGCAGAAAATTAAAAGAAAAAAATGGTCCCATGTCGTTAACATAATCCTCCTGATTTTAGTTATCGTATGGAGTATTCCCATTTTTGGATTATTAATCTCTTCTCTCAGACCCCAGGAGGATGTGTTATCGACAGGGTGGTGGACCCTCTTTAACGGAAAGAGTTCCATGACACTGGATAACTATAAACAAGTGTTAGGGGGCAGTGAATATACATTTGTCGATTCTACTGGAGCTATGGTGCGATCGAGTGGTGATAATTTATCCCGTGCTTTTATGAATAGTTTTACCGTAACTATTCCGGCGGTAATTATTCCTCTGCTTATCGCCTCTGCCGCCGCGTATGGGTTTGCTTGGATGATTTTTCCAGGCAGGAAATTCTTCTTTACCACCGTGGTGGCATTGTTAGTAGTACCCCTCCAGATTGCCTTAATTCCAATCTTACGTGATTACCAGAGTTTGGGGCTTACTGGTTCCTATCTGGGAATTTGGTTGGCCCATACTGGCTTTGGTCTGCCATTAGGAATTTATCTCCTCTACAACTATATTTCGACGATCCCCAGAGATATTTTTGAATCGGCATTTCTCGATGGTGCGCGGCCAATGGTTATATTCAGTCGCTTGGTGTTGCCTTTGTCGGTTCCGGCCATCGCCTCTCTAGCAATTTTCCAATTTCTCTGGGTATGGAATGATTTGTTAGTAGCCTTAGTTTTCTTAGGAGGAACTAGCGATGTTGCCGTCTTAACCCAACGGTTAGCGACCATGGTTGGTTCACGGGGCCAGGATTGGCACCTACTCACCGCTGGAGCCTTCATAGCTATGATTGTTCCTTTAATAGTGTTCTTTGCTTTACAACGATATTTTGTACAAGGACTTATGGCTGGTTCAGTGAAGGGGTGATGGATGGCTATACATACTTGGATGCTCCAGGAACATCAGTTCAATGAAGAGTACATGGCCCGTAGTGAGAGCCTTTTCTCACTAGGGAACGGGTACCTCGGTTTCCGCGGCTTCTTCTGTGAGCGCGAGCCAGCTCACCATCCCGGTGTCTTTATCAATGGGTTTTATGAATTATCTCCAATCCATTACGGCGAAGATGCGTATGGGTTTGCTCGTTTTAATCAGACCATTGTAGATCTTCCCGATTGTCGTTACACGTGGATTAGTATAGATGGAGAACCTTTTTCTATCAATTCTGATGGGGTGAAATCATATTACAAACAACTAAATTTTAAAACAGGAATACTCTCTCAAACGGTTGAGTGGCAGACGGAACAAGATAAGTTGGTAACCATTTCTTGGGAGACGATTATCTCCATGGAATATGTACATACTGGGGCGCTCCATATACGAGTACAATGTGATGAAGAAATACTCGTGGAGTATCATTCTTCAATTGCGATGCCGGCGGAGAGGCCTCTTGTAGCCTTAGATCCCCGTGTAGGTACAGCGCTCAGTCGTACGAGTCTTATGTGTATTGAGACGGGTTTTGCTTCCATCGGCAGTGAAGACCAACCAGGATTTCAAGCTTCTTTCAAGACCCGGGAGAGTGGTCTCTACCTCGCTTGTGGCGCGGTACATACCAGCTCCGTACCTACCCATATTGAACGCTATATTGAGGGGAAGGGGGCGCTTCCGGGTTTAAAGTTTTCCGCCCGATCGCAAGATGTCGATTTTTATAAATGCTTTTATTACCATAGTTCGGGGCGTCCAAGTGAACAGCTACCGCTAGAGGTGGTTCGTGAAAGCAAGATTCAGCATGGGTGTCTGGATTGGGAGACTTTGGTAGCCTCTCAAACCTCCTATTTTACACGTTTTTGGGAAGGCTCGGATGTCGAGATCGTAGGTGATGAGAAGTTACAGCAGGCTCTTCGGTTTAATCTTTTCCAATTACACCAATCTACTGGACGTGATGGTATGTCCTCTTTAGCCGCTAAAGGTTTAACGGGATCGGGATATGAAGGGCACTATTTTTGGGATACAGAAATTTATGGTATGCCCTTTTTCAGCCATACCGATGCTGCCACAGCACGTGCTCTGATAACCTACCGCATCTCAATTCTTGACCATGCACGCGCTCGGGCTCGTGAGATGTCCCAGCGTGGGGCCCTGTATCCATGGCGCACTATAAATGGCCTTGAAGCTTCAGCCTACTTTCCAGCTGGTACAGCGCAGTATCATATCAATGCTGATATAGCTTACAGCATCTTTCAATACCTTGATATAACAGGTGATGAGACAATTTTGGAAGAGGGTGCTGCCGCCGTTCTCTTTGAAACAGCCCGATTATGGTATGATTTAGGTTACTTTAATCCCCGTAAGGGGGATCTGTTTTGTATACATGAGGTTACCGGACCTGATGAATATTCGGCATTAGTCGATAATAACCTCTATACCAATAGCATGGCAAAATACCATTTGAAACGAGTGTATGACCTAGCTATCCATTTGCAAACTACACGTCCTGTATTCTGGAATACCTTTAAGCAATCGATCCATTTGGAAGAAAAAGAGTTGGCTGATTTCTATAAAGCCTCTATTTCTACCTATATTCCATTTGATCAAGAACTAGGAATTAACCCCCAAGATGACGGATTTTTACAACGAGAAGAGTGGAATAGCGACAAACGGGGCGAGTTGCGGCATCCTATGTTGCTCAACTACCATCCCCTTGTTATTTACCGTCACCGAGTGATTAAGCAAGCTGATACCATCCTCGCCATGTTGCTCATGTACGATCAATTCCCTTGGTATGTGCGCAGGCGTAATTTTGCATTTTATGAACCCTATACGACAGGAGACAGTTCCCTTTCGGCTTGTATACAGGGGATCGTAGCTTTTGACTGTGGATTCATAGACAAAGGGTTAGACTACAGTCTGAAGACCGCATTGATGGACATTGATGATCTACACCGTAACACTAAAGACGGGTTGCATACTGCGGCGATGGCTGGATCCTGGATGGCGATTGTGTATGGATTAGCCGGGTATCGTTTTACTCAAGGGCGACCACATTTTCGACCGATTTTGCCCGAGGGATGGCAACGAATAGGTTTTAATTTGATCTTGGGAACAGTAAAGTTATCGGTGTGTATCGAGGATGAAAAGACCACGTATACCGCAGAGGGGGGAGTGTTAGAGCTAGCTCATCGCTCCACAGTTTTACGGGTAGGGCGGACTCCTGTTGTCGTTGCTACCCAACCCCAGTGTAAGGCCGTTATTTTTGATTTAGATGGAGTCGTAACGAGTACTGATCATTATCATTATCTAGCCTGGAAGCGCCTAGCTGATGAGCAAGGTTGGCAGTTTGATGAAGAGATCAATCAACGATTGCGTGGTATTTCCCGATTAGATTCTTTACGAATTATTCTTGATCATAATGGGGTTTCTTTGCGTGAGGAAGAGATTATACAACTGGCAGAACAAAAGAATACTTGGTATCGCTCTTCGCTGGCAGCGTTAACCTCTAAAGATATTCTACCTCAGATAGTAGAGATCTTAGAGCAGTTACGAGAGCAAGGGATAAAGACGGCTATTGCTTCAGCTAGTAGAAACGCTCTCTATATTTTAGAACGATTAGGATTAACTGAATATTTCGATGTGGTTGTACCGGCTGCAGATGTTGTTGTGGGCAAACCAGATCCAGAAGTTTTTGTACGAGCTGCTGACATGTTAGCCCTCTACCCCGAAGAGTGTACTGGAATTGAGGATGCTCCTCCCGGTATTACAGCTATTAAGGCCGCTATGATGCGTTCTGTGGGAGTAGGGTCAGCGATAGATCCTCTCAGTTGTGATGTCCATGTCAATTCAACCGCCGAGTTAACGAATGAAATGTTGTTATTTTAATGTGAGCCATAGCTAAGAGATGATAATCAAGTTATCATAATACCACCATATTCAAAGGAGCGGCGGATGAAGTTAGTATTGATTGGAGCAGGGAGTGCACAATTCGGGTTAGGTACATTGGGTGATTTTTTTCAGAGCGAAGCGTTATACGGATCTGAAATTGTATTAGTCGATATTAATGAAAAATCTTTAGCAGTTGTCCATAAAAAAGCTCAAGCTTTTTTAAAAGAGAATCCTCTTCCTTTTACGGTGAGTGCGACTACTAACCGAAAGGAAGCTTTAAAAGGAGCCTCCTTTGTCATCATTTCGATTGAGGTGGGTGACCGTTTTAAGCTCTGGGATGAAGATTGGACGCTCCCCCAACAGTACGGGATTCGCCAGGTGTATGGTGAAAATGGTGGTGTCGGAGGTGTTTTTCATGCTTTACGTATTACACCTGTCATTCTCCAGATTTGTGATGATGTAGTCAAATATTGTCCAGATGCTTGGGTTTTTAACTACTCCAATCCTATGACAGCTATTACTACAGCTGTTCTGCGGGCATATCCCCAATTGAAGTTTGTGGGAATGTGCCATGAAGTACTCTCTTTAGAGCGTTATCTCCCCACTATTCTCGAGACCCCATTTGAAAACCTAGCCCTGCGTTCCGGTGGACTCAATCATATCAGTGTTCTTCTTGAAGCTCGATACAAGGATTCTGATCGTGATGCCTACCTCGATATTTTACATAAAGCTCCTGTGTTCTTTGAAAAGGAACCTGGCTATTCAGATATCCTCAATTACGTGAGACGTGAGGGGAAGGCTCCCCAGACAGAAGGGAGTACGCAACGTCCTCTTCTTGATGTTGCGCGAAGTGCAAAGAGTTGGGCCGATCGAAATTTATTCAGAGAAATTTTGTTAGTCTATAATCTACTACCGGTGACAGTTGATAGTCATTTTGGTGAATATATTCCGTGGGCGGTTGATGTGGTAGATCACAAGGGGATCAAGGATTTTTATACCTTGTATCAGTTACAACTGGCACAGATTAAACCAAAAATAGAATTACGCCGCGATGAACGAATGGTTTTAATAATTGAGGGTATCTTAGCCGATAGCGGATACGAAGAGCCTGCCGTAAATGTAATGAATAATGGCCTCATACCTGAGCTCCCCAATTCAATTGCTGTTGAGGTTCCTGCTAAAGTCCATCGTCATGAATTAAAACCAATTGGATTTCCTCATTATCCTAAAGGATTTGCAGCCCTGTTGCGCAATTATTGTGGTGTGTACGATCTAACCGTAGAAGCAATTTTAACGGGAAGAAAAGATTATGTAATTCAGGCCATCCTAGCTAATCCTATTGTGAATATCTATCATCAAGTAGGAGAACTTGTTGATCTCATGATTGAGCGTCAAGAGCAATGGTTGGGGTATTTATCCTAATGTATTAACTGTCGCGATCGATAAGAACTGGTGTGCGGCAGTGAATTTTTGGAGCAGGATCTTCAGGCGATTCCATAATCTCAACTATGAGCATGGCTGCCTTTGTCCCTATCTTACTTGGTTCTTGGCTAACGGTAGATAAATGTAAGTATTTCGTTGTACGTACTCCGTCAAACCCTATGACACGGATGGAGGCTTTGTGCTCTCTCACGGCCTGAATGATGCCGGTTGCAATATCGTCACAATACGCAAAAACGCCATTAAATTCTCCCTCTTGAATAATTCTTTTTCCGATTTCGTAACCAGCTTCTTCTGAGAGACTGCACTGAAAAGTAGGACAGGACGTATACCCATGTGTAGCTAATTCTGCCGAGAAGCCTTGGTAGCGATCTGCGTTTGCTTGCGCGGGGGGTTCCACTCCAACGTAACAGGGTTTGGTCACTCCTTTGCCAAGGAGGTAGCGAGCTGCTAAGCGCCCTCCATAGATATTATCGATATAGATGCAATGTTCGTTTTTTCTGGGATAATCTATGTAAAGGTAGCGCACATTGCGTCTTTCAAGGATTTCGTGTTCTGTTTCATCCAGTTTAAAAGCAAAGATCAAAAGTGCAGATACCTGTGCGTCGAGAACTCTTTGAATGATTTTTGGGTTATGTTTTTCATAATTGAAAATGATGAGATCAATACCTAATCCCCGTAACTTTCTATAGATAGCTTCGAAGACCTCAAAGAAATAGTGGTTCCCTATATCAGGGAGAAGGAGTCCGATAGAAGACTCGACAGCATCGTGGCGGGCTAGTTTGCTAGCTGCACCACTAGGAGTATATTGGCGTGCTTTAACCACGTCTAACACTCGTTTCCTAGTCTTTTCTGCGACGTGTGCACTATTGTTCAGAACTCGGGAAACTGTCCCTATCCCAACTCCTGCTTCACGGGCAATGTCTGCAATCGTAATTCTCTTTTTACCCATAGAAAAACTGTAGATGTTTTTCTCTTTTCCGTCAACGTATGTGAGATTTTACGACTTTGTGGAGGCAATATGTGTTGCATAAAGAGGTGGTAAGAAAGCTATTTGTTTTGTTTTTATTAATTCTTTCTTGCTTTTTCTTATTTTTGTTGTAAACTGGACCTAGAAAGGTTTATGCTGACAACAGTATTTTTAGGAGGAAATTATGAAACGACTAGTATTGTTAAGTATGGTACTGGTGTTAATTATTGCACCGGTATTCGCAAGGGGAGAAGCTGAGAGTGAGGACTCAGTTCCAACAGCACTGACTATTTGGAGCGCTGCAGCTGAAGATGAGGCCGAAGCCTTGATTAAAGCTTTTAACAGTCACCATCCTGATATCAACGTAAGTATAATCAGGGCTGGTTCAGGTGAACTTATCACCCGCTTAAACGCTGAACAACCAAAACCACAAGGCGATATTCTATTAGGTATTGCTAAAGAAACTTTTGATGCTCACTACGATCTATTCAGAGGTTACATTAATGCAAACCATGATACGATCCCTATAAGTGTGCGTGATGATGCCGCTGCTCCCCATTATTATGGGTTCTCAATGCCTCTTCAGGCGTTTATCGTGAATACAAAATTATTAACACCCGACCAATATCCTAGAACATGGTCCGATCTTTATAATCCAAAATATAAAGGGGAGATTATTTTGGCTAACCCAGCTTTATCAGGGTCCGCTTATGCTCAGATTTACATGATGTATAAGTTGTACGGCGATGAGGCTCTGAAAAAAATGGCAAAGAACGCAGTTTTTGTAGCAAGTTCCACAGCTGTTCCTGAGTCTGTAGCAAGGGGTGAATATGCTATTGGGATGACCGGTGAAGGAAATATTGCCAAGTATATTGCTGAAGGTGCTGATGTTACGTACGTCTATCCTGAAGAGGGTACCGGAGCTAGATTTGATGCTTCAGGAATCATTGCCAATGGTCCGAATCCAAAGGCAGCTGAATTGTTCATGGATTTTGTAACCACAAAAGAAGCGTACGAAATTATTCTGAACACACGACAGCGGCGTGTAGTAGTCGATTATCTTCCCGGACCCGGTCCATTACCAGGTTTGGATGAAATTGCATTATTCCCGTATGATGCCCAGGAAGCTTCAGAGATGCGTGATGGACTTACCAGTAAGTTCTCCGATTGGCTCCAATAAAAATTATAACTAATTACTAGGCAGGACACCTTCAATCGAAGGTGTCCTCTATCTACGTATGGCTGAGGAGTGATACATGAGTTTGAGTTTACGTTACGAAAGTGTCGACAAAATATTTGATGAAGGCTCCAAGCATGCAGTACATGCTCTAAAGAAGGTCTCTTTTACTATAGAGCCTGGAGAATTGTTTTGCCTACTAGGCCCCAGTGGATGTGGAAAAACAACTCTTTTGAGAAGTACAGCCGGTTTGGAGAGTATTACTGCTGGTAGAATTTTCTATGGAGATCGTGATGTTACGACTATTCCCCCTTTCAGACGCAATATAGGGATGGTATTCCAGAGTTTTGCCCTCTATCCCCACATGAATGTATTTGAGAATGTGGCCTATGGATTGCGAGTTCGAAAAATGCCAGCAGCCGATGTGAAGAACAAAGTAACTGAAATTATGGAGTTAGTAGGATTACAGGATGTCTTGCTACGTAACCCCAGTCCTACGGCACTATCTGGAGGGCAACAACAGCGAGTGGCTATTGCTCGCGCCTTAGTCTACGATCCTGACGTGTTGTTATTGGATGAACCTTTGGCCAACTTAGATGCAAAACTGCGGCGGTACATGCGAGCTGAGATTCGAAGGATTCAAAAAGCTACCAATATTACCACGATTTTTGTGACCCACGACCAGGAAGAGGCTATGGCAGTCGGTGATAGATTAGCCGTGTTACGTGATGGAATTGTGGAACAAATCGGTTCTTCGGATGAGTTGTATAATCAACCTAGAAATCCATTTGTAGCCAATTTTATTGGGAAGATGAATTTCTTTAACGTGGTAGTAACTGGACTGACCAGTACGAGCATAGAAGTAGTCCTTGCCGATGGAACGAAACTTTCTGTCGATAAAAAACAATACCGTTCAGATGAAGACCTTTCTAAGGGGATGGAACTGTTAGTAGCAGCCCGCCCTGAACACCTTGGAGTATGCAAGGAAAAAAAGGATTCTTCCTTAGAGGGAAATGTCACTATAATTCAACATTTAGGTCATATTGTGCGGTATGAGGTAAAGGTTTCTCTTGCTTCATCTGATCGTACTTTAGAGATTGATATGGATGGTATGGTCCCTTCTATTATGGAAAAAGATACCGTACGAGTTGTGTTTGACGAGAAGAAGGTAGCGTTGTATACCAAGGATGGGCTCATATGAAATTAACCGATTCTTCCCGTTGGAAACGATTTATACAGAAGGATTTTACCCCCTATCTGGTGTTTGCTATCCCTTTAGGGTTCTTAGTAATCTTCCTGTTCTGGCCTTTAATTACCACATTTTTAAGAGCTTTTATGGGACCTGGAGCAAAGCTCTCTTTATCGAACCTTGGAGTATCAAACTTTAGTAAATTTCTCACTTCACCATTGTACCAAAAGAGTCTTCGAAACTCCTTTGTTTTAAGTTTTTCAGTGGTCATTTTTGCTATTTTGCTGGGTGTTCCCATGGGGTATATAGTGGCTCGTGTGAAATTACCGGCCAAGAACCTTATCCTCTCCTTAGGGATACTCCCCGTTATTATGCCCTCATTTGTAGGAGCTTTTTCGTGGATAATCTTAATGGGTCGGCAAGGAGTTGCACGCCATTTTCTCCAAATTCTACTTAATCCGCTTGGGATTACCATCCCTACCATTTATGGGATGTTTGGTATGATCTTTACCATGTCACTCATCTACTATCCTTTTGTATTCTTGTTAAGCTATAGCTCTTTTTCAAGTGCTAACCCGCTCTTAGAAGAGGCGGCGATGTTGATGGGGGCTGGTAAATGGAGAATTTTCTGGACCATAACGTTTCCCCTCATTCTACCGAGTTTGGGGGCAGCTTCATTGTTGGTATTTATTCGTGCTATTGGAAGTTTTGGAATCCCAGCAATTATTGGTGGTGAGCAGTATGTGCTACCGACACTGATCTATTTCAGGGTAAATGGGTTCTGGGACCTCAATGGTGCAGCTGCAATTGCTGTCGTTAATGTAGTCATTACGGGTGCCGTATTAATTTTCCAAAAATATGTGGTAAGTCGCCGTCAATATGAGACTATTAGTGCCTCAAGATCCGAACAGAAACTCTATACCCATTGGGCAGCAAGATTGTTTGGAGGGTTGTTTTGCCTGGTTATTTTGATTGTTTCGTTAGCACCCCAGATAACTATTATTGTAATGTCATTTTTTGAGAAGTGGCAGGGGCTGTTACCAGAAGGGTTCACCCTGGCAAACTATAAACGTATTCCGCAAGTTTCACGCTCTGAGTTAGGGAACTCTTTGTACCTGGCGTCAGTTGCCACACTATTTACAGCTATTTTAGGTAGTATTATTGCCTATATTACCGAACGGAGGCGCCCTAGAGGGGCTGCAATCCTAGATTTGGCTATCATGGCACCTTTTGTCTTGCCGGGTACGGTTGTCTCGGTTGCCCTGTTGTCAGCCTTTAGTGGGAATGCGCTTATTCCCCTCGGTGGAACTTTTACCATCATTATTATCTCGTATATGATTCGTAGAACACCATACGTGTATCGTTCGGTAGTAGCCAGTCTCACTCAGTTAGACCCCACACTGGAAGAGTCTTCTACTATAGCGGGAGCTAATTGGTTCTATACGTTTCGCAGAGTGAGCTTACCCCTCATTCTACCAGGAATTATTAGTGGTTCAATTTTAACCTTCTCAACCTTGTTGCAAGAACTCAGTACGACGATTCTCCTCTATGGAGCCAAGACCCGTACGGTACCAATTCAGATTTATACAGCGGTAGCTGATGGCAAGATGGGAGAAGCTAGTGCTCTATCTGTGATTTTATTAATCGTTGTCTTTATTATAGTCTATGTAATGAATACGTTCCAAGGGAATAAGATGGTCAATAGTTTCAAACTAGGATAGTTACTTTTAGATCAACAGTAATGCAGTATCCAACCACGCAAGTGAGGGGAGGATACTGCACCTTTGGTGCTACTATAACGTGATTACTGTGTAACCTTGGTCAGTATAGGAAGAAAATGAAGGATGCTGGCTCATGTCTCCACCCACAGGGAGGCCCGATTGCTCATTATATTCGAGGACCTTTAGTTTGGCTGAACATCCCTTACATATACAATCAATAAGTTTTAAATCAACAACTTTTTGAAAGAGGGGGTTTTTTGATTCAATCATTGGTTGTACGACGGTTACTGCTTCACCCTCTAAAACAACTTTCACGTCCATCCCTTTTTCGTGCATGTCCAAGGCATTTAATAAGACGTGGACAAAGCAAGTTGGGTTGCCGTTAAAGGCAAAAATGACAAATTTTTTCATCTGGTAGTATCCTTTCTCTGTAAATTTTATGGTTAATTATACCATGGTATAGCTTTATATGTAAGGCACACAGATGTCTCCTCTTTCTCATTTACAAAATTATATTGTGGATTCTCGGGGGTAATCAGAGCGTTTTTGGTATTACTTGAGGAGCAAGATCAGGTTATCTAGTAAATCTTACATAGACTCGATCATCATACGAGAGATTGCCTTGCACTAAACCTTTAGTACTCCGATAGAGGGTGTAGCAGAGCGGATCCTCCTGTAAGATATAGGCTAAATGATCCTCTGTTGCCTGTAAGGTTGGTTTAAGAGAGGGGTAGCCGTCACTGGAGAGGACGATCTCTTTAGTATTGGGTGACAGAGGCGTTACGTGGATATGATTTTTAGGAATTGATGTGATACCATCAAGAGCGTAGTAGGTAAAATCTGATTCGTAAGCTGAGTTTTGTAATATGGCCTGTTGATTAAGAAACGGAATGATTTGTTCACGGCAGGTGTCATGTTCAAGTAACTCGTTTACGGTTGTCCCTTGTGAAATAGCAACATGAATAAGTAGTGCCCGGAGATTGCTAAGGACACTGTCGGTCTCCTTTTGAAATTGGACACTGTGGTTATCAACTAAGGCCATACAATCTCCTAAGAACCAGAGTTCATGTCGAAATACACTGTAGATAACGCAAGAGGCGGTGCAGCGTGAAGGAGGATTTTTCGTGACGGCTTCTAAAATACCTCGCTTGGTATAATAGTTGTGTAGGGCTTGGTTAACGTGGTTGAACGCAGTGTGGGCATTGATAGTAGGATCTAGTTGTTCTATGGCTTTGATGGCAAGGGTCATGGCAATACGACCAGGAGATTCCTGATCATAGAGAATCCCACTTTTATTGGTGGCACCGTCGACAACTGCTACAAAGTTTTCGTTATAGATATACCCATCTTCACAGGTAGTCATATCTCCATTCTTCGCTTGTATGAATTGTTCGATCACCTGCATTACTCGCGCTCCTTGTGCAAACCGTATAAGAATAGTATACACAAAAGGAAAATAAAAGAAAGTAAAAAAAAGAAATAAACATGGACTAAACCGCTTTTTTAGGCTATAATAGAGAAAAAAATAGGAGTGTGAATAGTTATGCGAATATGTGTTTATGAAGATCCAAAAGATTTAGGATTGCACGCAGCCCAAGTTGGAGCACAAAAGATTCGAGAAAGTTTAGCCAAGGACCCAGTTGTTTCAATCATACTGGCTACTGGTGCTAGTCAATTCACCATGTTAGAGGCTTTGTTGAAGATGCCAAACATTGACTGGAGTCGCGTTGAAATGTTCCATTTGGATGAATATGTGGGACTCGATATTTCCCACCCAGCAAGTTTCCGTAAATATTTGAAAGAACGGGTTGCTAGCAAACTACCAAACCTGAAAGCTTTTCACTACATCAATGCGGATGAAAAAGATCTTGATAAGGAAGTCAAACGAGTTTCTGAACTCATCTCCAAGCGAAAGATTGCAGTGGCCTTTATTGGTATTGGTGAGAATGGTCATCTTGCGTTTAATGATCCTCCTGCTAATGTAGAGACAAAGGATCCGTATCTGGTTGTCACACTTGACAAAGCGTGTCGGCTCCAGCAAGTGGGTGAAGGTTGGTTCCCTTCAGTTGAAGATGTACCAGCTCAAGCCGTAACGATGAGTATCCACCAGATATTGGAAAGCGACTGTATTGTATGTACGGTGCCTGACGAGAGAAAAGCACCTGCCGTGAAAATGGCGTTGACTGCACCCATTGAGGCTCTCTACCCATGTGCTTATTTACGTCTTCATAAAAACTGTTATCTTATGTTGGATAGACCAGCAGCTTCTGATGTTTTAGCTAAAGCATAAGTTTTGAGATAATGGACTTTCGGATAAGGTATGAATGCAGTAAAACGAAAGATTAAAATATTAGAACTCCTCAAAGAGCATGAATCGGTCGAAGTAGCCCATTTAACTAAGCTCTTTGGGGTTTCTAAAGTTACAGTCAGAGCTGATTTAGATAACCTTGAGCGGAAAGGACTCTTAATTCGGACCCATGGGGGAGCGATGCTACCCGAGAACCAGGAATTAGTTCGAGTTTTAGCCAACACCCTAGAAGAACAAAAGAAAGAGAAATATGCTATCTGTAACGCTGCTGCAGGTTATATCAAGCCTGAAATGAATGTCATTATTGATTCAGGTAGTACTACGGTCCACTTAGCGAAGATAATTCGTGCTATGCACATTACGGTAGTAACCAACTCTGTATTGGTATTACAGGAACTGATGGGATCCACTTCGGTAGAATTATTAATTGCCGGAGGAATTTTACGTAAGCCCTCGCTTTCGCTTATGGGTGATTATGCTTCCTATGTGTTTGACCAAATCCATGGAGATCAATTATTTTTAGGAGCTTCTGGGTTCTCAATTGAAAAAGGGATAACCAGCACCAATATAATTGAGGCTGAAACTAAAAAGCACATGATCCGTAATGCTTCTCAGGTATTTCTATTAGCCGATTCTTCGAAGCTTGAGCGTATGTTTATTGCCAATGTATGTGGTTGGGATGCAATAGATTACTTTATAACCGATGCATTATCTTTAGCCCACAGTGCACGGCTGGCCGAAAAGGGAGTCAAAGTTATTATAGCGCCAACGGCCTAAACGAGGGAAACTGACTGCCACATTCCATGCATGAGCACGTCTAGATTACGATAGCCAGCCTGTACCAGTTGATCGTCGGCTTGTGCGAAATAAAAGTCGATATGGGTGCTCTGATGGGCATCTGAGGTGAGGGTAAGTGGAATTTCCAGTTCTGCACACTCTGCGACCATCTCCATGGAGGGGTAGGTCTCTTTTACCGATCCGCGGGCTATACCTCCGGTATTAACTTCCAAGCGTACTCTCTGTTTACGAGCACTCTTAAGGAGGTGTGAGGTGAGCTTTTTATACCAACCTTCACGAGGATCAAAGAACCGATTATCTGTATTTCGTTTTTTAATTAAATCACAGTGACCTAATAAATCAAAGGTATGGTTGGCCATCATCTTTTCTTGTAATGAAAAGTAATGGGCCACGAACTGTTGTATATCATTGTCAAAATTATCTTTTAAAAGTGTTTCAAAATCTTCGATAGGGCCATCGAAGGAGAGGTATTTTCCACTCTTTGCATGCTGCATGAGGTGGATTGAGCCAATAGTGTAATCGAGTTGTTCGTGATACTCCGCTCCAACGAACTCATCGGTATCTTCAAGATAGTCGAGTTCTAAGCCCGCGTAGATCTCAATCCGATCTCTATAGAGCGTGCGCAAACGATCAATCTCTTCTAGATAGTAGGGGAAATCCTCTTCCCGCATATGCCAATTATCTTTCAGTACTCCAGGGGCATGGCAGGAGAATCCCAAAGCCGTAAAACCTTTAGAGAGGGCATTGAGCACATATTCTTCCATTGTTCCCGATCCATCATCTAGGCCACAATGGGTATGAAGGTTAGAAAATCCTTTACTTCGTTCCATAAAGGCAATATAACTGAATTATGGATGAAGGGAAAGAGAAAAGGGATGTATCGAGGAGGTTGTCACACCTGCTGCAGACAGATAGGTCACTTTTTGATATGTCAGGGTGATTTTATCTATTCATTCTGTTTCCCAGCGGTGTGTTATAATGCAAGTGGTATTTGATTTACATAGCTTTGGTGTTCCAAAGAGAATATCCGATGTATCGTTTGGTACTAGTGATAATGAGGAATGAAGAACCAAACTTACATGCTATTTTCTACCTACACCAAAGCCTCTATACAGACGTATTTTTAGGAGGAAATTGTGATTGAAGGTAGTAAGTCAGAAAAAGTTGGAGCAAGACTAACGTATGGCATGGTTGGTGGCGGTCCAGGAGCATTCATTGGCGATGTTCACCGGACTGCGATTCGTATGGATGATCAAGCCACGCTGGTATGTGGTGTCTTTTCCCGTGATCATGCCAAGAGTAGAGATTTTGGCATCTCTATGGGACTCGATCCTGAGCGGTTATATAGTTCAGTTGAAGAGATGGCAGAAAAAGAATCCAAACGTTCGGATGGGATTGATTTTGCGGTTATCGTGACCCCCAATGCTGCCCATTATAGTGCGTGTAAAACTTTTTTGACACACGATATTAACGTGGTTTGTGATAAGCCTTTGACCGTTGAGTATCATGAAGCAAAAGAGCTCGCAGAACTCACTGAACGTAAAAATCTATTATTCGGTGTTACGTATACCTATACCGGATATCCCGCTGTAAAACAAATTAAAGATCTCATTCAATCTGGCGAAATCGGTGACATTCGTTTTGTGCACGCCGAATATCCTCAGGAATGGTTAGCTACCCGAAGTGAGGATGAGGGCAATCGGCAAGCTGCTTGGCGTACCGATCCTGCTTTAAGCGGAAAGTCAAACTGTGTCGGAGATATTGGTTCCCATGTAGAAAATCTTGTAGCTACGATGACTTCTTTACGCATTGAGCGCCTCAGTGCCCGATTAGATAAATTTGTTGCAGGACGACAACTCGATGACAACGCCACCATCATGGTTGAGTATGAGGGAGGTGCGAAGGGGTTGTACTGGTCAAGTCAAATTGCCATTGGGTACGATAATGGCCTTCGAGTCCGCATTTTTGGATCTGCCGGTACCATCGAATGGTTCCAGGAAGATCCTGATCATTTCCGTTTAGTAAAATTGGGAGAAACTTCCCAAAGATGGTCGCGTGGACGTGATTTATTTGTAGATGCCGCTCAAAAATATAGTCGTTTGCCAGGAGGACATCCCGAAGGAGTCTTTGAGGCATTCGCCAATATTTATAAAGCATTTACCACAACGTTAAGTGAGAAGAAAGGTGGGAAGAAGATTGATCGGAAATTGTTAGAGTTCCCCACTGTGAGCGAAGGTGCTGATGGAGTGCGCTTTATTGGCGCATGTGTTGAAAGCTCAGAGAAAGGAGCTGCTTGGATAACCTTATAAAATAAGGAGGAGACAAATGGGACGACCAGTAACACTATTTACAGGACAATGGGCAGATTTGCCATTTGAGAAAGTTTGTGAACTAGTTGGCGGATTTGGATACGATGGATTAGAGATAGCATGTTGGGGGGATCACCTCGATGTAGAGCGAGCCGCTAAAGATCTCGATTATGTAGCACAAAAGAAAAAGACATTAGCTACACATGGTTTGAAGTGCTGGGCTCTCGGAAACCACTTGGCGGGACAGTGTGTGGGCGATGCTTTTGGAGATCCTCGTCTAGATGGTTTTGCACCCAAGAAATTGGCTGGTAAACCGGAGAAGATTCGTGAGTGGGGTATTCAACAGATGAAATTTACCGCCCAAGCTGCCAAAAATATGGGTGTTACGGTCGTCACTGGGTTTATGGGATCTCCTATTTGGAAATATTTTTACTCGTTCCCTCAGACGACTGAGAAAATGGTAGAGGAGGGATTTGCTGAGATTAAAGCACTATGGTCTCCTATACTTGATGAGTTCGATCGCTGTGGAGTTAAGTTCGCGCTTGAGGTTCATCCCTCAGAAATTGCCTATGATTACTATACAGCACAGCGTCTATTAGAGGTTTTTGAATATCGTGAAACGCTAGGATTTAACTTTGACCCTAGCCATTTAGAGTGGCAAGGGGTTAATCCTGCTCTTTTCTATCGTGATTTCGCCAAACATATCTACCATGTTCATATTAAGGATTGTTATGTGAACTTAGATGGGCGAGCAGGTATTCTGGGTTCTCATCAACAATTTGGAGATTTACGGCGTGGTTGGAACTTTGTGAGCCCGGGGCGCGGCGATGTGAATTTTGAATATATTGTGCGTGAGGCCAATGCTGCCGGTTATACTGGTCCCTTCTCAGTCGAATGGGAAGACAATGGGATGGACCGAATATTTGGAGCTAAAGAGGCTTTGGACTTTGTCCGTACCATAGATTTTGAGCCATCGACCGTGAGTTTTGATGGCGCAATGGAGAATTAATGGGACCAACTACTACTAAAACTTCTGGTGATGTCATACTACACGTAGAGGGCATCACCAAGGAGTTTTCAACAGTTAGAGTGCTCGATGCCATACATCTTGACATCATGCGTGGCGAGATTATGGGGCTCGTCGGGGAAAACGGTGCGGGTAAATCAACATTGATAAAAATTATCAGTGGTATTTACCAACCTACAGCTGGTGATATTCGGCTGAACGGTGAGTTGGTAAGAATTAAAGATTATAGTGGAGCCAAAGATCTGGGTATTTCCATTGTTCCGCAAGAGTTTAATCTGATTAACACCCTGACGGTATATGAGAACATTTTCTTGGGAAATGAGATCCTCCTCCGTTCTAACTTGTTGGACAAAGCAACTATGCGTCAACAGGCTACTGATCAGCTGCGACAACTGCGGATGCCGCTAGAGGTTAACCGTCTTGTAGGGGAGCTGAGTGTGGCTGAAAAGCAGATGGTAGAGATTTCAAAAGCACTCATGCTACATGCCCGCATCTTGATTATGGATGAACCGACGACGACCTTAACCGGACACGAGGTGAAAATCTTGTTTGATCTTATGCGTGAATTAAAAAAACAAGGTGTCACCATCATTTTCGTCTCCCATAAGTTAAAAGAGGTTAAAACGATCTGCGATCGAGTAACGGTTTTACGAGATGGAAAGTTAATTAGTGTAGACGCTGTAAGCGATATCGATGAAAAAGATTTAGCTCGTAAGATGATTGGGCGTGACTTCACTCAAGTTTTCCCGGCTAAGAAAATCAAAGATAAGGGTGATATAGCGTTGCAGGTCGAGAATCTGTATGTGAAGAACTTACTCCATGATATCTCTTTCACACTACGGCGTGGAGAAATAATGGGGTTTGCTGGGCTGGTAGGTGCGGGTAGAACTGAGTTGTTTGAAACTTTGATGGGGCTGCGAAAGCTTGAGAGTGGAAAGATTATCATTGATGGGAAATCGGTAAAGATACGTCATGCCCGGGATGCTGTAAATTATGGGATGGGGTATATCAGCGAAGACCGACAAGGCAAGGGAATTGTTCAGAACTTTGATATCCCCAAAAACATTACCCTCATATCACTAAAGGATTATATCAAAAGAGTTTTACTCGATTCTAAAAAAGAGGGGAGGAAAGCTGCTGAATATGTAAAGACTTTCAGGATTGTTGCCGCTTCTCAAAAAATGGCCTTGCGTTTCTTTAGTGGAGGGAATCAACAAAAAGTGTATTTGGCTCGGTGGGTCGATACCCAGCCGAACATACTTATCTTTGATGAACCTACACGTGGTATTGATGTGAATTCTAAACGGGAAATTTATGAATTCATCCATCAATTAGCTGAAAAAGGGATTTCTTGCATTATTATTAGTTCCGAGATGGAAGAGATCATTGGATTATGTAGCCGAGTGTATGTGATGAAAGAAGGGGTGATTGCCGGTTGCTTAAGTGGTGATCATATCAATGAAGAGGAAATTATGTTCCACGCGACAGGCATTAAGGGAAGGGAAATCTATGGGTGATGTATTGGATAAAAAGAGTTTAACAGTTGCCTTTAAGGATTACTTCAAGAATTTTAAGTTGAGTGAACATGCCACAGGAGTTGGTTTTATCCTGTTGTTTATTCTAGCTACAGTTGTAGGTTGGCCTAACTTTTTGCGTTTTCGCAATTTAACCAATATTTTACGACAGATCTCTTATACGGGAATTATTGGTCTAGGGATGACCCTGATCATTATCTCGGGTGGTATTGATCTTTCGGTCGGATCCATGACTGCGTTCGTCGGAGGGATAACAATATTCTTTCTTAATCTATTCCCCGGAGATTCGGTGCTAGCTTTAGTTCTAGCATCGCTATTTGCAGTAGTTTTCGGTGCATTCTGTGGTCTGTTCAATGGTTTATTAGTTACTAAAGGTCGTATTGCCCCGTTTATAGCGACACTGGGGACTATGTCCATATTTCGTTCGCTTATACAATATTTTTCTGGAGCTGGCAATATTGTCTCGGAGAACATGCACTACGCCAAGATTGGATCAGGTGTGTTTCTTGGAATTCCTGTACCTGCATGGGTTTTTATCGTGGTGGCGGTAATACTCCATATTGTGTTGAACAATACCCGCTTTGGACGATATGTGTGCGCTGTTGGTGCAAATGAGCAAGTTGCGCAATATTCTGCGATTAAGGTGCAGGTTATAAAATTAATCCCCTATATTATTACCGGACTAACAGCAGGTTTAACGGCATTGTTATGGTCTAGTAGGCTCAATTGTATTAATCCAAGTGATTGTGCAGGGTATGAATTAGATGCCATTGCGGCCGCTGTAATTGGTGGAACTTCCATGTCTGGTGGTAAGGGATCAATTATAGGGACGGTGATGGGGGCTGTTATGTTGGGGATGATCAACAATATGTTGGTCTTGGGAGGAGTCTCTTCGTATCTCCAACAAGCAGCGCGTGGGCTGGTAATTATTGTTGCAGTTCTACTGCAATATAATAATAAAAACTAACTAGGAGGTTGGTATGAGAAAAGTAGTATTAGTAGTACTGGTCGTATGTATGATGGTAATGCCGCTCTTTGCTCAAGGAGGAAAAGAGGCAGCGGTGACCAAGATTGGTGTTTCAATACCCAGTGCCGACCACGGTTGGACGGGCGGTATCGTTTGGTGGGCCAATAAAGCTGTTGATGATGTAAAGGCTGAGATGCCAGGTCGATTTGAATTCCGCGTAATAACAGCGGATAACCCCTCTTCACAGGTTCGCAACGTTGAAGATTTGATGGTATGGGGAATGGATTATTTGGTCATCCTGCCACATGAGTCGGCTCCATTAACGCCGATTGTGAAAGAAGTGCATACACAAGGTGTTCGTATTATTGTCGTCGACCGAGGTCTAACAGACACCTCGTTTGGATATGTAAACTTAGCTGGTGATAATACCGCTCTTGGCCGACTCTCCGGTAAGTGGTTGGCTAGCCAAATGAAAGCTCAGGGGTTGAAGTATTATGTTGCCATGGGTGGTCTACCGGTTGAAATTGATACCGAACGCATGACTGCCTTCTTTGCTGAAATGAATAAAGTTCCCTCTTTGGTTAATCTGCTTGGCAAAGATAAGTATGAATTTGCCGACTGGTCAACCCAGAAAGGTTTAACTTTAATGGAGACTTTCCTACAGCAGTATCCAAAAATCGACGCTGTTTATTGCCAGGATGATGACGTTCTAACAGGTGTCTTACAGGCAATCAAGGAATCAGGTCGCAACGATGTGAAAATTGCTCTGGGTGGTGCCGGTTCTAAAGTTGTTTATAAGATGATTATGGATGATCATCCTCTAGTAAAGGCAACGGCAACTTACCATCCTTCGATGATAGCTGATGGGATCCATTACATTGTTGATGTTGCTACCGGTAAGAAATCAGATGATTTCCATCTGGCTAAAGAGCCCACTTTGATGGTTATACCATCAGTATTGGTCGACAAGTCTAATGTAGCTGACCATTACGAACCAGCATCAATTTTCTAATCGTTTACAAGCCCCGGAATAATTTCCGGGGCTCTCTTCTCATAATACACTATGAGACTCTCCCAATTGAGTTTTTTACGGACTATGCCGTTGGATTGTTATGAAGCTATGGGACATGACGTGATTGCAACGTTCCAGGGCCAGAGTTGATGGGGAGTGTCAATCTTATATATCCATATATTGAGTTGCCAGCGAGGCCTCTTTTAGAGTATCATAATGGCCAATATGTAGTCTCTTGAATATGGTATTTGATGTAAGACGATTGCCTTTCAAGCTGGTAATGAAGGGAAGGGAATTTGAGCCACGATATACGCTGCGCGAGAGAAAAATATATGAGTTTTAAAAATATAAAAGGAGACTATATGTCAAAATTTAAATTTTCTGTAGGCCCATGGAACGTTCATGAAGGTGAAGATGCATTTGGTCCAGCAATTCGTGAATCCATTTCGTTTGAAGATAAAATAAAGAAGTTCAAGGAGATTGGAATTGATGCAATTCAGTTTCATGATGATGATGCAGTTCCTGAGATTAATGATTTAAATGAAGCTCAGATCAAAGCCCGCGCGAAGGAAGTCAAAAACCTGATTGACAGGTATGGTCTCGCCGCTGAATTTGTAGCACCCAGGTTATGGATGGACCCCCATACTTCTGATGGAGGATTTACCTCAAACAGCAAAGAGGACCGTGAATTTGCAATTTGGAGAGCACATCGCTCAGTAGACATTGCTAAAGAGCTGGGTTGTAATAAAATCGTTTTATGGCTTGCTCGTGAAGGGACACTTTCTCAAGAGAGTAAGGATCCTGTAGAAGCTACGCAGCTTCTCGTTGACGGGATTGACTCGATATTGCAGTATGATCCGACTATGCGGGTTTTGATTGAACCAAAGCCGAATGAGCCCATCGATAGAAGTTTTTGTCCAACAATTGGGCATGTTCTCGCTTTAGCACACTTAACAGCTGATCCTAAACGTGTTGGTGGTTTGATAGAAACTGCCCACGCAATTCTGGCAGGATTGGACCCAGCTATTGAAATGGGTTTTGCTCTAGCTCATAAAAAACTTTGGGGTGTTCACCTCAATGATCAAAATAGTATCCGTTATGACCAAGATAAGAGTTTTGGTGCTGAAAACTTGCGCTCTGCTTTTAACCAAGTGATGGTTCTAAAAAGACACGGGTATGGTAATAATGGAGAGTATATTGGTCTTGATGTAAAGACAATGAGAACTCAAAAACTCGAAGTGAGTTATGCCCATATTGAAAACAGTATGGCAATCTTCAAATTGCTCGAGAAAAAAGTCGATACATTTGATCTCACCAAGAGAGATAAGTTAATCGCCAAGAGAGATTATGAAGCTTTGGATTATTACACCCTTACCCATTTGCTAGGTGTTAAATAAAAGATATTGGGGGGGCACACTACCTGTAATGTGGTCCCCACTTTTAAACTGTTGGGTATATTGTCGTCTAAGTCTTACTGATAAGCACTGCTTTCACTAGTAATCTAGGAGGAGCACCTCACCCCTCATTCTCTGTAACCCCTTTTTATATCTTGCTGTAATAAGCCTGTACGACCCTTACTTGGTGCGGTATACTAAGGATGAGGAGTCGGTTATGGTTAATACAGGAACGCTCTCCATGCGCAAAGCGTGGTACGCGGGGACTTGGTATACCGCGGAACCCGACAGCTTGCGCTCAACGATTATAGAAGCGGTGGATCAGGCTAGGAAAGTTAGCTCAGCAGAGACCCCAGAGGGGCCGGTCCGTTTTGCAGTGTTACCACATGCAGGTCTCGCCTATAGTGGTAGAGGAATTGCCCATCTCGTGTTGTACGCCCCTAAAAAGATTTCCCGGGTTCTTATACTTTCCCCCGCGCATAGTACGGCAATCCCTGATAATACCCTTTCGTTTGGGCAGTTTGCGGGATTCGATACACCGTTAGGACGGTTAGGAACCTTTAAGACGGGATTGGAATCTCAAGGACCAGATGTTACTACGGCAATACAACGTGAACATGCTGTTGAAATGGTTTTACCATTTTTAGCCTACTTACAGGAGCGACAAAAACATCCCATTGAAGTGGGTATGGCGCTTGTTTCATTTGTCTCTGATGCTGCACATGCCAAGCGCATAGCAGGTATGGTGATTGAAGCTTTAGGGGAAGAGGAATTAGAAAAAGGGGAAACCTTAGTTATTGCGTCTTCTGATTTCACCCATTATGGTCACAGATTTGGTTATGCGCCCTATGGAGTGCAAATTGATAAAATGGTAGCTCAGAAAGTGATGGAGGAAGATCTTAAGCTGGCAAAAGCTTTAGCTCGTAGTGAATCTGGTCCAGTCTTTTTAAGGCAGCGTATTGGACGCTCAACGGTTTGTGGTATAGCTGCTGCAGCCATTGTTAGTGCCTTAGCCAAGCAAGTAGGGACCGTGGGGTGGGTTGCCGATTATTATAATTCGCTGGATGTGTTAAAAGAGAGGTCAACTGACTTTGTTGCCTATGGAACAATTCTGTGGAGGTGATTATGCTAGTTGAGCATAAAAATTTACTGCTTGCTCTAGCTCGAGAATCAATTGAAGAAACTTTAACAAATAATCCCTCAAAAACTTTGGAGAAGTTGAAACAAGAAACACCAGCTGAGTTAGCTGGTGAAGAGGGAGCTTTTGTAACTTTAAAGAGTAAAGGGATTTCTCCTGCTTCTAAGGGGGCATTGCGTGGCTGTATTGGCAATATCATAGGGCAAAAACCTCTGTATCGTTTAGTATATCGTCTTGCACAGGAGAGTGCTTTTCATGATCCCCGTTTTCTTCCTCTGAGTTACGAGGAACTACCCCATATTAAGATAGAAATATCTATTCTCTCTGTTCCGTATACCATAAAAACGCCTGATGAGATTGTAGTGGGGCGTGATGGTGTCTTGCTAACCTGTAAGCGTCACCGTGCAGTGTTTTTACCTCAGGTTGCAACTGAACAAGGTTGGGACCGAGAAACTATGCTTAATCATTTGGCCATGAAGGCAGGGTTGTACCCTTCTGCGTGGCAACATGAAGAGTGTGTGTTTGAAGTGTTTCAGGCTGAGATATTTGAGGAGAAATAAGGTGAAAGCTACGCTACAGTGTGACTTTTGTTGGCGCATGTGCCGCATCAAGGAGGGGGAATTAGGGATTTGTGGTATTCGCCAGAACGACGGTTCTGCAATTCGTACTCTCGGGTATGGTGAAGTTGTCGCCTCCGGTGTTGATCCGATTGAAAAGAAACCTTTATATCATTTCTTCCCAGGTTCAAAAACCTTTTCTATAGCTCTCTTTGGCTGTAATTATAGTTGCCAGTTTTGCCAAAATAATCATATTAGTCAAACCGATAGTCCGTATTGGCCTGGACATCCAAGACATCTACGTCAACATCCGGTGTCACCAGAAGATTTAGTTGAAAAGATGGACCGCACAGGTTCTACTATTATGAGTTATACCTATAGCGAACCGGTAGTGTGGCAAGATTATATGTTAGCGGTAGCTGAGCATGTTCATGCTAAGGGTAACCTCAATTGTATGATAACTAATGGGAGTTTTTCTAAGGCATCTTTGCAACGGGTATTACCATTAATCGATGCTTTTAATATAGACTTGAAAGGCAATGATCCGTTTTATAAGACCTACTGTAACGGGGTTGCAAAGCCTGTGTTAGACTCTATAGAGACCATTAGCGCTGAGTCTAATAAGATTTTAGAAGTTACTTCTTTGTTAATTGAAGGTATCCACACTCCAGCCATGGTGAGGTTGATGGCACGGCAATTAGCAGAACGGGGGGTGCAGGTGTGGCATCTAAGTCGATTTTTCCCTCATTACCATATGACAAGTCAAGCGCAAACATCAGAAAAGTTTTTGCAACGGATGTTAGAGATTGCAGTGAAATCTGGTATTCCCTACATCTACGCAGGTAATAGTAGACTTGAAGGATGGGATGCTACCCATTGTCCCTCTTGCAAAGAAGTAATCATTACTACGCACAATAACCCGAGCAAAGCTAAAAAAGAAGTTCAAACGAATATACAAGAGAAGGGATGTAAGAAGTGCGGCTTTGAAATATACGGACATTTTTAATAGTTAGAGACTAACGTTATCTTTATCCGACTCTGATAATCTCCAGATTTATAGGTTGTATTTGGATCAAAACCAAGAATTGCTAGTTCGATGAAATCATACCAATGACCGTTGCCATCTTTAGAGGTAACAGTACGTTCTAAGAAACTTGAAGAAGATGGCATGCCTGAGTTTCCGATTCGAACCTGGTACGGTATCGTGCCGGTTCCTGCTACGCGGTGGAAAGCAAATTGCGTAGAATTCATTTCACCAGGGGTAATCTGTAATTTATAGGTGTGATTACTGTTATTATCATCAGATAAAAATTCAACCGAACCAACGGTTAGCTCTCCTGCAGTTCGTTGTAGCTCTAGCACATCAACTTCTGTTACATAAGGAACCGCTGTCAAAGCAGTTGCTGTCCATCCTTGTCCTATCCCCCAATACTTCAGGTTATAATGCATTGTTTCATCGAAGAGGAGGTAATCATCATCGAGTAGGTGAGCTGTAGGATATAAGCGGAAGCGGAAATAAGTGGTGTATATTCCATTAAAATCGGTATCATCACTAAAAAGAGATTCATTTGAACGGGTGTTTAACCTAAAGTTGCCTCCCCAATACTGCCAGCCAGTGAGCTGAATAGCAATACAATCACTTGGATTTGGAGTGTCTATCTCTAGATTCTCAAATTTGTCGTGAGTTAAGTATGCACGCCAGTATTTTGTAGGATCGTCTATTTTTGTTAAGCGAAATTCTGACAGGTGTGGTTCACTGGAGATAACCATAGTCAATTTATTATCATACTCCATCCCATTTGGGGGAGGAGTCTCTATATTTACACGCTGTACGCCAAAAGTAGCTGTAGCTTTACCAGTGAATCCTTCCCATTCAAGTTGTTGTGAGCTGTTATTTAACCACTCATTGTTTGCATCCCATTGAATGTTGTACCATTTATAAGTCGTACTTGTTACCTCAGTTATAACTAAGAGGAGCAATAGTATAATGACCAAGATTCGTTTCATAACACGAGTATACTATGACACAAGTGTTTCGTGAAGAGGGAAAATAGATTTGAGTATAATTTGATTCTCTAAAAAATTAAATTATGCGTAATAATGTAATTAAAATCTTTATAAAAATTTTGAGTTAAAGAGTTAATTAAATACTTGGAGAAAGAAGAAGAGAGAGTTGTTTTTATAAAGGAATACTTTCTTAGTGAAAGATTATATAATTTGGTATAATTGAGGAAGGTATTAGGAAGCCTGTGACACACGTGGGTAAACCTCACCGTATTATATTTCCATTTTCTGAGTGTGTCTTATACTTATGTATGTGACTGATGAGCCTGAACAATTAATCGGTATGCGGAAATAAGCGAAGCTTCTCTAGTTGTCTAGGGCTCTAGCCATTAGAATTAATTGCGCCAGAGAGAAACTCGTGCTACCATCGGTAATAATGGTCGCAAAAAAGTCTTTACCTATACAACGCAAGCTCTTTATCTCCTTTATATTCTTGACTTTGACTATTTCAATCTGTATCAGCCTTATTTCTTATTTTGTAACCCAACGGATTATCAAAGATCGTGTTGGTAAATCGTATGCTTATACCCTTGATTTCATTGCCAACAGCGTTGAGATCGAGCAAAACAGAATTGTCAACCTGACGAATTACCTCTTTGTGAACGATACTATAAAACAAGCTATCCAAACCTATGGGAGCGATACTGCCGAGCATCTTGAACTAGACTATAAAGCATATTTAGATATCAAACAGTATTTCCTCTCGCATGGACTTTTTGACATCAACAGCATTGTCATCCTTGGAAAGAACGGCTATCAGCTATATTACTATGCCAATCATGATGAACGGGAATTTTTCTATCTCTCTGAAATGCTGAAGGACCGAGAAAAGGAAATGTTAGAGGGTAACGGTTCTCTGGTCTGGGGTGGACTGGAAACTAGATATCTAAGTGAACAGTTGATTCCCTCTCAGGGAATCCGCTTATTTCGGGTAATCAAGAGTGAAGACTACAAGGATACTATCGGTTATATGTATATGAGCCTGAAACCGACCATGTTTTCCAAGTATCTGACACTGTACGATACCTCATATCCCGATTTCGCCGAGGATTCGTCTCTTTTCATCTATCACAAAGGGGAGCTATTGATGGAATCGCAGGATAGTGGAGTCGACGGAAAGGTGCTGCAGGAGGTCCTTAATAATCCCCAGGCATTTTCAACCGATGGTCTGGTGCTACCAGGAAAGAAGCATGTCGTCTTCGCGAAGTGTATAGCAGACTCCTCTTGGGTGATAGCCGGTCTACTTCCCACGAAATTCCTCCTAGTGGACAACAAATATATCTATCTAATTTCTATTTCAGCCTTCTTCCTTACTATCTTTGCCTGCTCTCTGCTCTGGTATTATTTTTCGCTGAGACTTTTCAAACCACTGCGAGAATTATCTCAAACGATGATGCTAATCAGCCAAGGGGATAAACACCGGCGGGTGTCAATCAATTCGGCAGATGAGATCGGGCAACTTGGTCATAATTTTAACGAGATGCTGGATCAGAATGAAAAGTTGTTCGAAAGCAATCTGAAACGGGAGATCGAGATTCAACACGCCCAGTATGAGGCGCTTATGTTGCAGATTAATCCTCACTTCCTCAACAATACCCTTAATACAATCAGGTGGATGGCCATCATGTGTAAGGCTGATAATATCAAGAAAGTGGTCGATGCCTTGTGGGCAATTATCAAGTATAACTATCAGGTAACTGATAAATTAGTGACTATCGAGGAAGAAGTCGAGAGTGTTAAGAAATATATCTATTTGCAGAAGATTGCCTACACCGAAAGATTCCGTATTGTCTGGAATATCGATTATGCTGTCTATGGATGTTCCTGCCCCAAGTTTTTTCTCCAACCGATTGTAGAGAATGCCATTCAACACGGAATCCTCCCGGGTGCGAAGCGTGGTGTGATACGGGTACACATTGCGATGGAGGGTGATTCCCTTGTGGTGAAGGTCTCTGACGATGGGGTTGGTATGGAGCCAGCCAAGGTCCAAGCATTGTTGGAGGCCATAGGTCAGGAAACGGAAGAGGCCAAACGACATGGTCTTTCTAATGTTTTTTATAGATTGTGGCTTCTTTATGGAAAACGGGTCCATATTGGCGTGCAGAGTGAAGTGGGAGAGGGGACTGAGATATTGATTCGGATTCAGATGGAACTTTCAATGGAGACAGGAGTGCAATCGTATGATTAATGTGTTAATAGCTGAGGATGATGCGCTTACTAGGATAGGATTGCAGTCGATGATGAGTTGGGAGAAATTTGGATACACTGTGGTTGGTGTTGCTGAGAATGGGCAGGAGGCGTTGGATTTAGCGTTAGAACTAAGACCGCATATTGTTATTACTGATATTCGGATGCCGGTGTTAGATGGTTTGCAGTTGATAAAAGCATTGAAACATGAACAACTGGATATGCAGTTCATTATTCTCAGTGCCCATAACGATTTTGTGTACGTGCGTGAGGCTTTGCAACTGGGAGCGGTCGATTATCTCCTCAAGTTGGATATCGAGCCCGATTTACTACTTGCTTCACTAAAAAAGGCTGCAGATTTATTGCCAGAAAAGGCAGTGAGGATGTCAAAGGGTGTGGGCGGTGGGGAGCGCCAGTTGTGCATCAAAAAGCTGTTGATGGGTAAGTTTCTTTCGGAACAAGAGATAATCACCGAATGCAAGGCGTTGCAAATAGGGGTACCCCGAAAAAATCTGGTATTAGTCTCTTGTGTGGAAGATCCGGAATTGAAAACAACCAACCAAGTGGTGCATTATCCCGAGATACAGACAATAGAACGCACGTTGGAGGAGTTGTTACGGGAATATGGTGTCAGTTGCGGGTGTGTGATTCGGAATCAGGAGTATGTCGCAGTAGTCTCTTTGCGTGTTGCGCATGCAGGGCCAAATTATACAACTACTCGGTACGAGTTGATCACGAAAATTCAGGAGTACTTCCTGCGTAGTTACAATATCTATTTTTCTGTGCATGTATCAGCAATCATGCAACGATATCTGGATATTCCCGCCGCCTACAAGGTGTTACGTGAATCTATGGAATCATCTAACAAATCCTCCAATCAATTGGAAGACCGGCTAGTCTGTCGCAGGGCCTTACAAGGTATTCGTGAGGCGTTAGAAGAGGGGTCGGAGGAAGCTGTGACGCAAAGCTTTGACAATTTCCTTGCCTGCCTAGCTACCGCTGAGATTACGAATTTTTCCATACTACAATCGTTGTTCATCTCGTTGGTCCATGAGATCGATTTGGTCGCTCAGGAAAATGAATTGGATTTTTTAGGCTGGAAGGTGGATGATGAAATTGTTCAGGTGAGCAACTATTGTTTGATTCTAGAGGATTTTCAATTATACGCGAAACGGGTGCAGTTGCTCTGCGCTTCTGCGATTGCACAATCGTCGGTTGGTACCAGCCAGAGTATTTCAATTGCAGCTAAGAATTTCATCGATCGGCAGTATGCCGATCAACAACTTTTACTTTCCGATATCGCTGCTTCAGTGAATGTTTCGGAAAATTATCTGTGTCGGTTGTTCAAACGTGAATTAGACATGAGCCCCATGCAATATCTTACACAAGTACGGCTCTCTCACGCCAAACGGTTGTTGAAGGTCTCCAATCTGCTGATAAAGGATATTTGCGCCCGTGTCGGTTATGCGAACCCCTTTTACTTTACCCGGTTGTTCAAGCGTCATACCGGTATTACTCCCACCGAATTCCGCGGACTCTAGGGTATGTTTCCATTTCCTACACCATTTTTCTCTTTAGGATAATTTTGTACTATAAAAAACACAATTATGATATATGCAGGATAAATATGTCCATGTGGATAGGTTTGTCCGGATTGTATAATCAAGTCATGAGTAAAAAGGAGGAAAAGATAATGAGAAAATCTTTGGTGGTTCTAATGGTGATAGGGCTTCTTATTTCTGGAACACTGTTCGGAGCCGGTAAAGTAGAAAAAGATGTCGCAGAAAAAACGACGATTACATGGGCTTCTTGGGCACTTGCGGAGGAGGCTCTTCGGCCTACCTACATGGCTATGGCAGAGGCTTTCATGGAGCAGAATCCTGATGTTGAAGTGAAAACAGTTGCATACCCGTATGCAC
>CAZGDR010000013.1:0-41609 GCA_964524755.1 uncultured Spirochaetaceae bacterium | reverse complement strand
CCATTGTAATGAAACAATAATACGGGAGGACCTGAACGCTTGTCAAGTGACGGGGAGGTTTAATTGAAATTCTGTCAACAATAATGAGATGCTATATTGTTATAATAAAAATAGATATGACCACCATTTTGTATTGGTGGTCATTTTTAGGTAACATATAGCAACCAAGATAAGACTATTCTTCAGCCTTCTCTTTGGTCGCTTTTTTTGCTTCTTTTTCTTTCTTCGGCTCAGCTTTCTTTGATGATTTTTCAGTTCGTACAACCAACTCAAGAATTGCCATTTCAGCCGCGTCACCTTTACGGTTACCAGTCTTTAAAAGACGAGTATACCCACCGGGACGATCAATGTTTAATGGTGCAATTTCTGTAAATAACTTTGCTAGCATAGCTTCATCTTTGATATCACGTGCAACCATACGACGGGAATGAACCGAATCAACTTTCGCACGAGTAATCATTTTTTCAGCCATGCGTTGCACTTCTTTTGCCTTCGCTTTGGTAGTTTCAATTCGTTCATATTTAAAAAGCGAAGTGACCATATTGCGCTTCAGCGCTTTCCGCTGGCCGGAACGTCGGCTCAATGCATTAAAACCTATCCTATGCTTCATTCTCTTCTTCCTTGTTCTCTGGTAATCTAATCGAGTTCTTTAGAACACTGTAGTCGGTCATACCGAGACTCAAATTCCACTCTTTCAGTTTTTCTTTAATCTCAGCAAGGGATTTCTTACCGAAATTCCTAGTTTTCGCAATTTCTTCTTCACTCTTCTTGGTCAAATCACCAATAGTCTTAATATTAGCATTTTTTAGACAATTGCTAGATCGAACAGTCAGTTCAAGCTCTTCAACTGAAGTGTTGAGCATTTTTTTAATTCGCTCTTCTTCCTCATCAACCTCATCACCACTATCCACCAAACTTTCATCAAAATTAATAAAAATTGAGAAATGATCTTTAGCTATCTTAGCCGCCTCTGCGAGAGCATTCTCGGGAGAGATAGTGCCATCGGTATACACATCAAAAAGAAGTTTATCATAATCACTTCGTTGCCCAACACGAGTAGGTTCTATTTCAAATTTAACCCGTGTTACAGGGGAGAAATTAGCATCGAGGGGAATAGTTCCAATCTCCTCAATATATTTCTCATTCACCTCAGCTGGAACATATCCACGCGCAAGATCAATTTGCATTTCCATCTCAATATTTGCATCTTCCATCATGGTGAACAGAACAAGATCCTTATTGATGATTTCAACGTTATTCTTTTCAAGCAGTGCCGCGGTACATATTCCCGGTCCCTTACATTCAATTGAAATAACAGTACTTTCAATATCTTCAGGCATTTTAATTTTAAGCTTCTTAATATTTGCAATAATATCAGGAACATCTTCAACCGCTCCTGGCAGTGACTCATACTCGCTCGATAAGAGGTGGGGAATCCCCTCCTCATTGACGCTAGTGATTCTCAAGGCAGTCACGGCGTATCCCTGGATGGAAGAGAGTAGAATCCTTCGCAAAGTATTGCCGACAGTGGTTCCGAAACCACGCTCGAACGGGTAGGCTATAAACCTTCCCGAATCGGGTTCGACTAAGCTATGTTCAAAGGTAATTCCTTTCGGTTTTTTGAATCCTTTCAACAGGTTTTTACGTGCCATGTTTACTCCTTAACGAGAATAGAGTTCTACAACCAGCTGTTCATTGACATCGGCGACTTCGGCAATATCCGAACGCCTTGGTATAGCCAAGAACGAACCTTTCATAGTATCTGGATTGAGAGAAAGCCAAGGAGATACTCCCGACTTTGAGAACTCTTTGAGATTTTCCTTGATAATAAGCATTTTCTGACCATGTGGGCCAATCGTTACTTCATCACCAACCTTTAGTCGATAGGAAGGAATGTTAACCCGCTCGCCATTCACCAGGACATGCCCATGGTTTACCATCTGAGCAGCCTGATTACGGCTTGTAGCGAAATGGAGACGGAAAACTACATTATCAAGTCTTTGTTCTAACAACATAATGAGGTTTTCACCTGTTTTTCCTGGAATCCGTGCAGCTTCATCAAAAGTAAGCTTAAACTGCTTTTCTAACATGCAGTACATTCTCTTAAGTTTCTGCTTCTCACGGAGCTGCATCCCATAATCGGTCATTTTCTTTGATCGAGCACGGGGATCCTTTCCGGGGGTACCCACATTTTTCTTCGTAATGGGACATTTCGCCGTGTGACAACGATCCCCTTTAAGGAATAATTTAGTCTTCTCTGCGCGACAATATCTGCATTTTGGTCCTGTATATCTAGCCATGTTTCCATCTACTCCTTATCAGACTCTTCTGGTCTTCCGCGGACGGCAACCATTGTGTGGGATCGGGGTTACATCTCGAATACTTCTTACTTTGAGACCCAACACACCTAAGGTCCGAATAGCCGATTCACGACCAATTCCGGGACCTTTCACATATACGTTCACTTCCCGTAGACCGTAGTCCATAGCCTTCTTGGCGGCGGTTTCTGCAGCTGTTTGAGCTGCGTAAGGAGTCGATTTCTTTGCTCCTCTGAATCCAAGACCACCAGCACTTGCCCATGAAACGGCGTTACCGGTTAGATCGGTGACTGTAACAATGGTATTATTGAATGTCGCTTGAATATAGACATTTCCTTCATATACCGTTTTTTTGACTTTGCGTTTTGCTTTAGCCACGTTCAATTCTCCTTATTTCTTCTTACCAGCAACGGTCTTTTTCCTACCCTTACGGGTTCTTGCATTAGTTTTTGTTCTCTGCCCTCGAACAGGCAAACCTTTTCTGTGACGAAGTCCTCGGTGACATCCAATATCCATTAGACGTTTAATATTAAGAGCAACTTCTGTTCTAAGGCGACCTTCCACCTTATAATCGTTCTCAATAATTTTCCGCAATTCGTTCACATCGTCGGCAGACAGACTATTCATCCGCACTTCTGGATCAACTTTGCTCTTTTCGCAAATTTCAATCGCGGAACCTCTACCGATTCCATAAATATAGGTCAATGCAATCTTTACCGATTTATTTGGTAAATCTACACCTGCAATTCTCGCCATTAACTGGCCTCCTCTAACCTGCTACTGTCAGCTTATCTTTGTCTCTGCTTGTGTTTGGGGTTATCACAAATAATGCGAACGACCCCAGCCCGTCTAATAACCTTGCACTTATCGCACATTGGTTTGACACTCGCTCTTACTTTCATTTCATATATCTCCTATAGATTCCTTGCTTTAATTTTACCTTTACTAGTTATCCCTTCATGATGGTGCATCTTCATGATGCCCTCAATCTGACCCATTGTATCAAGGTCAACACCGACCATAATAATCAATGAAGTACCACCAAGCAACATCGCTACCGACGCGGGGAAGTTAAAGAACTTCTGCACGATAGTGGGAATTAAGGCAATAAAAGCCAGGAATAAGGAACCGGGTAATACGATACGATTAAGAACCTTGGTAAGATATTCTTCCAACTTCTCTGTACGTACCCCAGGTACTGATCCACCATTTTCCCTAATTTGTTTGGCAATCTCAACAGGATTCAAACTCACTTGAGTGTAAAAGAAAGCAAACGCAATAATCAACAGGGTGTAGATAATTAGATAGGGGGCACCCTGCGGGTTAAGCCATCTTGAAACTGCTTGTAACCAACGCACTTCTGGACCCAATGAAGAAGCAATCTGCAAGGGGAACGAAAGTAACGCCGAAGCAAATATTACTGGGATAACCCCAGACGGATTGATCCTGAACGGAATGTAAGTATTTTGTGAGCCATACATCTTACGCCCAACAACTCTTTTTGCATACTGTACAGGAATTTTCCTCTGTCCACGTTGTTCATATACAACCAACGCCACAACTGCCGCGAACATGGCGAAAACAATTAAAACTACGATAGGATTCAAAACACCAGCTTGAACACTTCTCCATAAAGTCACCAACGCATTTGGAATACGGGCAACGATACCAGCAAAAATTAACAACGAAATACCGTTGCCAACTCCCTTCTGTGTGATTTGATCGCCGATCCAGACAAGAAACATGGTGCCGGTGGTAACAGACATCATTGCAATCAGTGTAAAGGGCAAAATACTCAATGTCATTACATTAGGTATAGATTTTGCATACACAGTTACCACGTAAGATTGAATCAAACAAACCAAAATAGTACCGAAACGGGTGTATTGCTGCATCTTCTTTCTTCCAGCAGCATCTTCGCTGAGTTTTTTTAAACTCGGCATAACCAACATCAACAACTGCAAAATAATTTGAGTTGAAATGTACGGCATAATACCTAGCATGAATACTGAAAAATTAGAAAATGCGCCACCAGCAAAGAAGTTCAAATATTCTGTAATTCCAATTGTGCTCGAATTACTTTGAGATAAGAAATAGAGCTTCAGTACTTCAGGATCGATTCCCGGAATCGGGATAAAAGCACCCAATCGAAAAACAACGAGAAACAGAGCGGTCCAAAAAATCTTTATCCTGAGTTCTTCAATCTTGAACATGTTTACTAAGGTGTTAGACATTACGATCCTCTTTTTTTATCTAATTTCGCCACCTGCTGCTTCGATCTTTTCAATCGCTGCTGCAGATACTTTGAGGCCTTCAAAGATTACCTTCTTCGTAAGTTCTCCATTAGCAAGCACTTTCGCCTGTGCCCCTGCCCCTTTGACAAGAAATCTATCCTTAAGTGAATCGAGATTTACCACCTCACCATCTTCAAATTTCATTGAGATAGCATCAAGTGACACTACTTCAAAATGTTGTTTGAATGGGTAGTTAGAAAACCCCCGACGGGCAACACGACGATACAAAGGCATCTGACCGCCCTCAAATCCTGGTCGCACCCCACCGCCGCTGCGAGAATTCTGTCCATTATTTCCACGACCACAAGTCCGACCTTTAGAAGAAGCGCCGCGACCAACAATCGTTTTTTTCGTATTAGCACCTACCGGTGCGTTAATCTGAGCCATGTTATATCTCCTCGACTTTAACCATGTGGGCAACAGCACGAACCATCCCCTTAATAACGGGATTTGCATCATGCTCAATCGAGCTGCCAATTCTCTTAAGACCGAGAGCTTTGACGGTCCTGCGTTGCGCAGGCAGGGTGCCAATAACACTCTTTACTAATGTAACCTTAATTTTCTTTGCTTTTGCCATAGCCTACCCCCACATCTCGCTGAGGGACTTGCCTCGGCTTTTGGCGAGTTCCTTAGCATCAAAAAGGTTCTCTAAAGCAACAAAAGTCGCTTTAACCGTATTAACGCTATTTTTGGAACCAAGCGATTTACTTAATACGTCTTTGATCCCACAGGCATCCATAACGTGACGCACCGCTCCACCAGCAATAACACCGGTTCCAGGAACACCAGGCTTAAGTAAAACACTCGCACTCTTAAAATTACCCACTATCTGGTGGGGAATAGAATCCTTGACCATGGGTACAGTTATCATGGATTCTTTGGCTTTATCGACTGCTTTACGAATTGCTTCAGTGATATCGTTAGCCTTGCCAGATCCATACCCGACTTTCCCTTTTTGATCCCCAACCACTACAAGAGCAGAGAAGGAAAAGCGTCGTCCACCTTTAACAACTTTGGAAACACGATTGAGTTTAACCAACTTCTCTACTAACTCGTTGCCTTTATTTCTATCTGACCTATTCACCATATCCCCCTAGAATTTGACTCCAGTCTTTCTGGCACCGTCGGCGATACTTTTCACAATACCATGAAAAAGATATCCATTGCGGTCGAACACCACAGAATCAATATTCTTTTCTAGAAGCCGTTTGCCAATAACTTCTCCTAACTTAGCTGCATCACCCACATTGTTTTTTAAATCACGCAATGCCGGCTCCATTGTGCTAGCCGCGACCAAAGTCTGCCCTGTAACGTCATCAATAACCTGTACATACATACGTAAATTACTTCTGAAGACAGTCATTCTTGGTCTAGCTGCGGTACCGGAGATATGCTTTCTGATATGAATCTTACGCTTAGCGCGCTTTCTATTCTTATCTAAAACTCTTTTCATTTGTTCAACCTACCTATTTCTTACCGCCAGACTTACCGACTTTGCGCCTAATAACTTCTGTATCGTATTTGATACCTTTACCTTTATAAGGTTCCGGAGTTCTTAAAGACCTAATTTCAGCACTTACATGCCCAACTCTTTGCTTATTAATACCAGATACAAGAATAGTATTAGCATTTTCACAAACAATTTGAACATCGGAGGGAATCAAATACTCAATCGGATTAGAATATCCAAGGTTGAGCACTAGAATATCTCCTTTGACTTCAACACGAAAACCTACACCATTGACGAGAAGTTTTTTAGAAAAACCTTTTGAAACTCCCGTAATCATATTTTCAACTAATTGACGATAGAGTCCATGATAACTCCGACCATCCTTGGTGTCTTCTGTTCTGGTTACCACCACTTTATCGGTGGAAACCTTAATTTCCACTTCATGCCGGTAATTCTGAACCAGTTTCCCTTTCGGCCCCTCGACAGAAACCAACCCGTCAACAGCTTTGACAGTGATTCCTTTGGGCAATGCAATCGGTAACTTACCTATTCGAGACATAGTTCACCACCTTACCAAATTGAGCAGATCAGTTCACCACCGACCTTATTTTCGCTAGCTTTCTTACCCGTAATAATACCCGATGAGGTTGAAACAACAACTACACCATAGCCATTATAAACTCTCGGTAAATCTCGATATCCCGAATATACACGCCTTCCAGGGGTGCTAATCCGATCGATACCATGGAGAACGGGGTTCTGCTTCTCATCATATTTCAAGAATACCCTAATAGTATTCACTCCGTCTTTATTGACAACTTTCTTGAAATTCTTAATATATCCTTCATTCTTCAAAATCTTTACAATCTGAAGTTTTAATTTGGATGTAGTAATTTCAACCTTCTCATGCTTAGCCATGCTAGCATTTCTGATTTTTGTCAGCATATCAGCAACAGGATCACTTATAGCCATGTTTATCTCCTACCAGCTGGATTTGGTAACGCCAGGGATCAGTCCTTCACTGGCAAGTTTTCTAAAGCAAATCCTGCACATTTCAAATTTCCGCATATACCCACGGGGACGTCCACAAATTTTACAGCGGTTAACCTTCCTGGTACTGTACTTTGGTGTTCTATTTGCTTTAACAATTAATGATTTTTTTGCCATCCTATTCTACTCCACCTTATTTAGCAAAAGGCATACCCAGCTTTTTCAGCAAGGCGTACCCCTCTTCATCAGTCTTGGCCGAAGTCACGATAGCAACATTCAACCCTCTTACACGCTCGATCTTATCGTAATCGATTTCAGGGAAGATAATTTGTTCGGTAATACCGAGTGAATAATTTCCATTCCCGTCAAATGCGTTGGGGTTGACGCCCTTAAAGTCTTTGACACGCGGCAAAGCAACACGAATCAAGCGTTCAAGAAAGAACCACATATTATCACCACGAAGGGTAACAACAGCACCTATTTCCTGTCCCTCACGAACCTTAAAGTTCGCAATTGATTTTCTTGATTTTGTTTTGAGCACATGTTGTCCAGTAATCTGTTCTAGCTCTTTTACTGCAGAGTCTAACAACTTCTTGTTTAAGATAGCCTCTCCAACACCAACACTTACAGAAATTTTCTCTAGTGCAGGAACCTGCATCTTGGACGTATAGCCAAAATCAGAGAAAAGTTCAGTAGTGATCTCTTCAAGATACTTCTTTTTTAGATTTGGTTTAAACTTTTCCATCAGATTACTTCCCCGGTTTTCTTGGCATAACGCACTTTGCTACCTTTCTCGTCAAACTTATAACCGATTCGCGTAGTCTGACCATTCTTCAACAATAAAGCTACATTGGAAACATGAATCGGTGCCTCGATTTCTTTAATGCCGCCTTGATCTTGCTGGGAGCGCTTTTTCATGGTCTTTTTGACCATATTGACTCCTTGGACGACAACCCTTTGGCTCTCATGATCAATTTTCAGGATACGACCGGATTTACCACTGTCCTTCCCTACGAGAACCTTGACACTGTCATTCTTCTTCAGTTTCATCTCTCAACTCCTACAACACTTCCGGCGCGAGAGAAACGATTTTTACATATCCAACTTCGCGAAGTTCGCGAGCGACAGGCCCAAAAATACGTTTACCACGCGGGTTATTGTTGGCATCGACGACTACGCATGCATTGTCATCGAACCTGATATAGGTACCGTCAGGTCTACGGTATTCTTTCTTAGTGCGGACGATTACAGCCCTCAACACGTCACCTTTTTTAATGGCTCCGTTAGGCAATGCGTCCTTCACAGCCACAACGATGGTATCACCTATTCCAGCGCTCATTCTATGGCTTCCACCAAGAACTTTAATACACTGGACGCGCTTGGCACCACTGTTGTCGGCTACGTTCAAATATGTTTGCATCTGTACCATGACGTTGCTCCTTGCTATTTCGCCCGTTTAATAATTTGCTCTAGGCGCCAGCACTTATCCTTACTAATAGGACGGCACTCCACCACACGGACAGTATCGCCCATATTAGCATCATTTCTCTCGTCATGTGCCTTTACTTTTTTAGTACGGGTCACATACTTTTTATAAAGAGGATGCAATCTTCTAGTCGAAACTGCTACAACGACAGTTTTATCCATCTTGTCGCTAGTCACCAAACCGGTGTATCTTTTTTTATTAGCTTCCATTAGCCACGCTCCTCATTTAGTTGGATTTAGAACGTATGCCTAAAGCATACTCATGGATAAGGGTATTGAGCCGAGCGACATTTCTTCTAATCGTACGCACCGCCAACGGATTCTCCACATGTCCAAGCACTCTAGACATTCTTAGATTTAAGGCCTCTTTGCGAAGCTCGTCCCGCTTGGTAACTAATTCCGCATAGGTCAAATCAGCATATGAATTTTTCATAACCTACTCCACTTCTCTTCTCATAATGAACTTCGTCTTAATCGGGAGCTTGGAGGCAGCAAGTTTCAACGCCTCGCGAGCAAGATCTTCTTGCACTCCACCCATCTCGAACATGACAGTTCCAGTTTTTACAACAGCCACCCAACCTTCAGGGTTACCTTTCCCTTTTCCCATTCGGGTTTCTGCTGGTTTCTTGGTGTATGGCATATGGGGGAAAATTCTAATCCACACCTTACCACCACGTTTAATATGACGTGTCATTGCAATACGGGCAGCTTCTATCTGTCGGCTTGTAACCCATTTAGGCTCTTCAGCTATAAGACCAAACTCACCAAAAGCAAGGAAATTCCCTCGCGTGGCAACACCATCTCGCTTGCCCCTTTGCACTTTTCTATATTTGACTCTTTTTGGACTCAGCATGTTGTACTAACTCCTCGTCGCAACCGACTCGAGTCGTTCCCGCGCAGATTTACGCACAAGAAGACCAGCGTCGTCTTTTTTCGATTTATCTAAAATCTCACCATTGTAGACCCACACTTTTACACCGATGGTACCAAAAGATGTGTTAGCTGGAGCAAAACCATAATCGATATCGCTTCTCAACGTATGCAAAGGCACTCTTCCATCTTTCGACCATTCAGAACCTGCAATTTCTTTACCACCCAAACGGCCTGAGACTTTAATCTTAACGCCTTGGGCACCAGCTTGCATCGCTTTAGAAATGGCCATCTTTAAAGCTCTGCGGTGTGAACCACGATTGGTCAATTGACGAGCTACATTAGCAGCAATCAATTGAGCATCAGCTTCTGGCTTTTTAATCTCTTTGATTTTGATCTGAACCTTTTTGTCGGTTAAAGCTTGTAATCGGGCTCCAAGTTTCTCTACATTGGAACCTTTAGAACCAATAATGATACCTGGTCGGCTCGTAGAAATGGTCAAAGAAATTCTTTGCGGTTTGCGCACAATCTCTACATCAGCAATTTCTGCACCCTGGACTTCAGGACAGTTCAGCAATACTTTGCGAAGCTTCAAATCCTCATGCAGAGTATCCGCGTATTCACGAGGATCAACATACCACTTTGATTTCCAAGTTTTATTGACTCCCAAACGAAGCCCGATAGGATTAACTTTCTGACCCATTTACTCCCCCACCTTTTCGTCTAGCACCACAGTAATGTGACACTGTCTCTTTAGAAGAATGTCGCGACGCCCATGCGAACGTGGCCAAACACGCTTAATGCGCGGACCTTCATCGACAAACAACTGAGACAGGAATAACTGCTCTTCATCGAGTCTTTTATTCTGACTCATTGCATTTGCAGCAGCAGATTGCACCAGCTTTTTTATGAGCAAAGCACCCTTTTGGGGCATTGCGTCAAGAATAGCCATTGCTTCGACATATGGTCTTCTCCTCACTAAGTCAGCAACTGGGCGGACCTTGGAAGGGGAAGCCTGCAAATATCTTGCGCTAGCCTTAAAACCTTTCTTTATTTCCATATTCAACACCTACTACTTCCTTGCTCTCTTGTCTGAAGCGGCATGTCCTCGGAATATTCGCGTTGGAGCAAATTCCCCGAGCTTGTGCCCTACTAAGTTTTCAGTAACGAAAACCGGCACCCATGTCTTACCGTTATAGACAGAAATCGTATATCCAACCATCTCAGGAATGATCGTGGAGGTGCGGGAATACGTCTTAATCATCGGCTTCTGTCCCGATTTGTTGGATTCTGTAACCCTTTTGTAGAGTTTCTTCTCAATAAAAGGACCTTTCTTGATTGACCTAGCCACTTTCTCTACTCCTACTTCCGCTTCTTAACAATGAAACTACCCGAAGGCTTGTTCTTTTTACGTGTCTTATGACCCTTCGTACCCAAGCCCCAAGGACTCACTGGGTGACGTCCGGCAGCGGTCTTACCTTCACCACCTCCATGTGGGTGGTCGATCGGGTTCATTGCAACACCACGGACTTTTGGTCTCCGCCCAAGCCACCTGGCTCGACCGGCTTTCCCTAACGTAACGTTCATGTGATCAACATTACCTAAGGAACCAAGAGTCGCCATACATTCTCCGAATATCATCCGAGTTTCACCGGAAGGGAGACGAAGAGTTACATAATCACCCTCTTTTGCCACAATTGTAGCCCCTAAGCCAGCACTTCGTACTAGCTGCCCACCTTTTCCAAGTTGCAATTCAACATTATGAACTGTCAACCCAAGAGGAATGTTCTTCATAGGAAGAGCATTTCCAATTTCAAGAGGAGCATCAGGACCACTAATAATTTTAGCGCCGATGGCAATCCCTCTCGGGGCTAAAATGTATCTTTTTTCACCATCTACATAGAAAATAAGAGCAATGTTGGCCGTCCTATTAGGATCGTATTCAATAGTCTTTACTATACCAGGAACACCAATTTTATTGCGCTTAAAGTCAATAACGCGGTATGCTCTTTTGTGTCCACCACCTCGGCGACGAACACTAATTCGACCCTTAGTATCACGACCACCTTTCTTATACAGCTTACGGGTCAATGACTTTTCACTTTCTTTAGTAGTTATATCGTCAAATACCAACGTAGTCTTCTGGCGAAGGCCAGGAGTATGTGGTTTATAATTCTTCAGTGCCATGTGCTCCTCCTAGAGTCCTTCAATAGCCTGGATAACATCACCCTTAGATAACGTCACGATAGCTTTTTTCCAATCGCCAGTCGTACCAGCAATATGACCACCTCGACCACGGGTAAATTTGGGCTTCCCTTTGACCGACACAACGTTACATTTCACCGGGGTAACCGAGAACAACTCTTTTACTGCCTGCATGATCTCGAACTTATTCGCTCTTGGATCAACCTTAAATGTATACTTCTTAACTTCTGCTTCCCGTGCAATATTAGATTTCTCCGTCAACACGGGCTCTATGATTATTTGATCTGCTCTCATCTTAAACCCCTTGTTTATCGCCGTAGAACTCGTTCAGATTCTTTGCGGCGCTTTCGAGCATCAATATATTTTTCCCATACAACAGTTCTTTCGCTGAAAGTCTATTGTAAGAAAGAATACGCAGATAAGGGATGTTCCTAGCAGCACGTCGCATCATCACATCATCATCCTTGAGGATGAGTACAGTTCTCTTATTATCCTTAACGAAGTTTTGCAAGATTACGGATAATTCCTTGGTCTTGCCACTCTCTACGGTGAAATCCTCAATAACTGCAAGCCTGTCTTCCAGCACAGAAAGAGAAAGCAATGATTTCATCGCCAACCGTTTCATTTTCTTAGGAAGAGTATAGCTATAATCACGCGGCTTAGGACCAAAAATGGTACCACCACCTACCCAAATCGGAGACTTTTTATCTCCAGCACGAGCATTACCCGTTCCCTTCTGCTTATAAGGCTTAGCGTTGCTATAATTCACTTCACTACGCGTCTTAGTGGAAGCAGTTCCGACTCTTCGATTTGCCAATTCATTATTTATGGCATTGTAAATCGAACCATCACTCACTTCTCTATTAAAGACCGCGTCGTTGAGAGTAATTGATCGCAACTCCTCTCCTTTTATTGAAAAGACCTTTGTTTCCATTTCTCGCCTCTACTTCTTCTTCGCTTTTCTCACGATGACTACGCTCTGGGCGGGTCCAGGAACAGCTCCTTTCACCAGAAGAACTTTCATCTCTTCATCGACACGAACAATACGAAGATTCTGAACGGTTACCCGCTCTGTACCCATCCGCCCTGCCATTCGACGACCTTTGAACGTACGTGATGGAGATGCAGACATTGCTGTTCCTCCGATGTCGCGATGGAATTTAGAGCCGTGGGTAGCACGTCCACCAGCAAAACCATGTCGTTTTACTCCACCTTGGAAACCTTTTCCTTTGGAAGTACCCACCACATCTACAAACAACACATCCTTAAACGCATCAACACCAAAAATATCACCGACAGTCGTTTCTTGATCAAAATCACGTATTTCTACCAAAGTCTTTTTTGGAACGCAAACATCTTTAAACTGACCTGCATATGGCTTAGTGGTCTGACTTTTCTTTTTGTCGAAAGAACCGAGAACACATGAGTTATACCCATTTTTCTCTACGGTTCGATTCTCAACAACCACATTGTCCTCTATTTTTATCACTGTCACAGGGGTGAGACGCCCTTCGGCATCAAAGACCTGTGTCATTCCTAACTTTTTTCCGATAAGCCCTAACATCTCTTACCTCAACTCTTACTGTCTAATCTCTACATCCACGCCAGCAGGAAGCTCAAGCTTCATGAGGGCATCCATGACTTTTGATGTAGGGTCCAGAATGTCAATCAGCCTCTTGTGTGTACGCATCTCAAACTGTTCGCGGGATGTTTTATTCACATGGGGCGATCTGAGAACAGTGTACTTGTTGATACGAGTCGGGAGAGGTACGGGACCAGAGACCTTGGCACCAGCCTTTACTACTGTCTGTACGATAGCTTTAGAGCTCTGTTCTACGAGCTCAATATCAAAACCTCTCAACCGTACCCGAATTCTATCCTTAGCCATCATTCCTCCAAAAAACAAATCTTGCCCGTGAGTATTGTCTACGGGCAAGACAAACTAGACGTTCTTATTCTACGATGTCAACAACCTGTCCTGAAGCAACGGTTTTACCGCCTTCACGGATGGCGAATCGTAAGCCTTTATCCATGGCTATTGGGTTAATCAACTCAACATTAATTTCCGTGTTATCACCAGGAAGTACCATTTGTTTTCCTTCAGGAAGATTCACTGTGCCTGTGATATCAGTAGTACGGAAATAGAATTGTGGACGATATCCGCTAAAGAATGGTGAGTGACGACCGCCCTCTTCCTTACTAAGCACATATACTGTACCAACAAACTTCGAGTGAGGAGTAATTGTCTTGGGCTTTGCCAGAACCTGTCCACGAACTACATCGTTCTTGTCAACACCTCTAAGTAACGCACCAATATTATCACCAGCCTGACCTTCATCAAGCAACTTGTTAAACATTTCAACACCAGTACAAACTGTATCTCGAGTATCTTTAATTCCAACAATTGAAACAGGATCGTTAACATGGAGAACACCACGTTCGATTCTACCCGTAACAACAGTTCCACGACCTGAGATTGAGAAAATGTCTTCAATAGGCATCAAGAAAGGAAGGTCCACAGCACGCTCTGGGAGCGGAATGTAGGTATCCATAGCCTCAAGTAGGTCAGCAATGCACTGAACCTTTTCAGGATCATCTGGATGCTCAAGAGCTTCATAAGCTGAACCCTTAATTACAGGTGTGTTATCACCATCAAACTGGTTGTCATTAAGCAGATCACGCATCTCTTCTTCTACTAATTCGATCAAATCAGGATCATCTACCTGGTCAGTCTTATTAATAAAGACAACAATTGAAGGTACACCAACCTGACGAGCAAGCAAAATGTGCTCTTTAGTCTGGGCCATTGCACCGTCTGTAGCGGCAACAACAATAATTGCTCCGTCCATCTGTGCTGCACCAGTAATCATGTTCTTAATGTAGTCAGCGTGTCCCGGGCAGTCGACGTGAGCATAGTGACGATTCTCAGTCTGATACTCAACGTGTCGAGTGTTAATCGTAATCCCTCTTGCCTTCTCTTCAGGGGCGTTATCAATTTCATCATAATTCATAACTTTGTCGCCACTCATTCGACCGCAATATGTTGTAATTGCAGCTGTGAGGGTGGTCTTGCCATGGTCAACGTGACCGATGGTGCCTACGTTTACGTGTGGCTTCGTTCTGTTGAATTTCTCTTTAGCCATCAGATCCTCCTTGTGACATTTCTCATCACAAAAATAATTGTATCATGCTCCATAAAGGCAAGACGCCTTTAGCTTTCCAATAATGAGACAAACTGACTGATTGAATTCTTACATATAGCGAAAGGAAGGATCCAGAGGTCGGTAAGTCAATAAATCGCCTAACGACATAGTACAGATTTCAAAAGTCTGCAGTCTGGAACCACCTTACCATCCATACGAATACAACCCGGACGATCGGTTTGGCTCTTAGAACGCCTATCGAGGTTAAAAACACCCCGTTGATAAGACGCCTTTGCAAATATAGAAGGTTTGCATAGTTGTGTCAATACTCGTAAAGCAATAACACAACATTCCTTAAAAAATAATCAGGGCACCACACTTTTGCAGTGCCCTACACGTTAATACACTAGTTTCTAGCGGTTATGCGAAGAGAAAGCCTTGTTAGCTTCTGCCATTCTGTGTGTGTCTTCTTTCTTCTTGAAAGCTCCACCAGTATTGGCTATCGCGTCGAGAAGTTCTGCCGAAAGTTTTTCACTCATTGACTTACCATTTCGACTGCGGGCTGCATTAATAATCCAGCGCATCCCCAAGGCCTCACGTCGATTATCTTTTACTTCGATAGGTACCTGATAGGTAGCTCCACCGACACGACGAGATTTGACCTCAACTAATGGTTTTACATTTTCCAGTGCTTTTAGGAAGACTTCAAGTGGATTCTCTCCACTCTTCTCCCCCACATCTGTCAATGCCTCATAAGTAATTTTGGTACTGATAGATTTTTTTCCATCAACCATCATGCGACGGATAAACTTTTCTAATACCACACTATTGTAAACGGGGTCCGGAAGGATTTCCCGTACTGGAGCAACTGTTCTTCTTGCCATTGCCTACCTCCATCAAGCCTTAGGCTTCTTCGCACCATACTTGGAGCGGCTTCGCATGCGATCAGTGACCCCAAGAGTATCCTTAGCACCACGAACAATGTGATAGCGGACACCAGGCAGGTCCTTGACTCTCCCCCCGCGCAGAAGAACAACTGAGTGCTCCTGCAAATTATGGCCAATCCCGGGGATATAGGCAGTTACTTCAATTCCATTGGAAAGGCGCACTCTGGCTACTTTTCTCAATGCTGAGTTTGGCTTCTTCGGTGTGACGGTCATCACTCTCGTGCATACGCCACGCTTCTGAGGGCATCCCTGCAATGCAGGAGACTTGGTCTTATTGACCGAAACTTTACGCCCCTTACGTATCAATTGGTTAATTGTAGGCATCTTACGATACTCTCCCTTTATCTTCTTGACGGTCGAAAAACCTAATCGTTTTCCAACCGGGCGAGACGGCTAGCTGCCATCTCTCTTGTATGCTCATCTCCAAAGTCAGCATGTGAAACTTGTTTCTCATCAGAGTCGGGGATAAAAAATAATTACTTCTCATCGCCTGAACCATCGTTAGTTTCACCTTCGGATATCATTTCTTCACTACCGTCCAATTCGAGATCTTCATCCCCATCGGACGCTCCTATACGGCGCGAGCCCATCAGTGATTGCACTTTCTCACCGAGATCAATTGGGCTATCTTCTTTCACCCGGATGTTACGATATCGTTTCATACCGGTACCAGCTGGAATCAGATGACCAATAATAACGTTCTCTTTTAGCCCTCGCAATACGTCTCTACTACCAGCAATTGCGGCATTTGTCAAGACTTTCGTCGTTTCCTGGAACGAAGCAGCTGAGATGAACGAATCAATACTCAACGATGCTCTCGTTATCCCGAGAAGCATGGGACGGGCATCCGCAGGTTGTCCACCTTCGGCAAGAACTCTTGTATTCTCCTCATGAAAGCGATATTTGTCAACCTGTTGGCCGTGGATAAATCCAGTGTCCCCAACGCTGATAATCTCAACCTTGCGCAACATTTGCCTTACCACGACACCCAAGTGCTTGTCATTAATATCGACACCCTGTAATCGGTAAACCTCTTGCACTTCATCCAATAAGAACGACTGCAATGCATTTTCACCCAAGATTTCCAGAATATCATGCGGATCAATAGCCCCATCACATAGCCGCTCTGCCGCTTCCACACGGTCGCCGTCTCGGGCCACCATGTGTTTACTCATGGGAACTAAGTGTTTGTATTCATGTCCAAAATCGTCCTCAATCATAATGACGCGCTTGCCTTTAACAACAGCACCAAACCGGACAAAGCCATCAACTTGAGCTAAAACAGCAGGATTCTTCGGTCTCCGAGCCTCGAATAACTCTCCGACACGGGGTAGACCACCAGTAATATCCTTGGTCTTTACACTCTCTTTGAGCAGCTTAGCTAACACTCGTCCTTTTCTTACCTCAACTCCATCATCAATATTGAGGTATGAAGCTGCCGGTAAAAAGTAGGTTGCCAGGGGCTCTTCACCCTCTCCCATAATTTGGATACGGGGCTGAAGCGTTTCACTAACGTGATCGGTAATCTTTTTTTCGATACTACCTGTTTCGACATTGACCTCTTCTTTTAGCGTAGTTCCAAGTTTAATGTCAACGAACTCAATTTTACCATCGAATTCTGCAATTATAGGTTCACTAAAAGGATCAAAGAGAACTACAGTCGCACCTTCGGGTACATACGAACCAACTTCTACTTCTAACTCTGAGCCATTACGAATATCCATTCGTTGTTCTGGAGCGACTATATACACCTTCTCCCCAACGAACTTAATAATACCAATCTGCTCCGACAAAACATTTTTGCCTTTTTTATTTACATACAAAGGAGCCCCGATAAATACTTTATCACCATCGGCGACTAGCATCTTTTTCATATCTTTAGCAGGCACTTCAGAGAAAACTCTGGAGTAGAAAATATATCCTTTTCTAGTAAATAACTTCGACCCATCTGTGGTCTCAATCAAGGTCCCTAAAACACTGTTGACAATAACAGGATGGTGGAAGGTAACTTTGTTCTCTTCCGATCCACTTGTCGCTGTTCCACCGATATGGAACGTACGCATCGTAAGCTGTGTTCCAGGTTGTCCAATTGATTGTGCGGCAATAATACCAACTGCCTCTCCAATATCTACAGGTCGGTTAGTGGCGAGGTTACGCCCATAACACATACGACAAACCCCATGATGAGCTTCGCAAGTAAGTACCGTTCTAATTAGTACCGATTCTATACCAGCGTCCTCAATCTCATGTGATTTAACTGCTGTTATTTCATGGTTTACATCTAGAATTACATCACCAGTAATGGGATGAACGACCTTTTCGAGTGTGTAGCGACCGACAATACGATCAGCTAACGATTCTACAATATCGTCCCCATCTTTCATGGCTGTTCGCTCAATACCATTAATCGTACCACAGTCATCTTCATTGATAACTACGTCTTGAGCAATATCGACCAGTCTTCTTGTTAAATAACCAGCTTCAGCAGTCTTTAAGGCCGTATCAGCAAGGCCCTTTCTGGCACCGTTAGTTGAAATAAAGAACTCGATAATTGAAAGACCTTCTTTAAAGTTCGACCGAATAGGGAACTCAATAATGTCTCCAGAAGGCTTAGCCATCAATCCACGCATTCCACCTAACTGGCGAATCTGAGTTTTGGATCCTCTTGCACCAGAATCGGCCATGAGAAAGAGAGGGTTAAAGCCATTCTGGCTGGTTCGCAACTCTTGCATGAGCGAGCTGGAAATATCTTCTGTAGTCTTACTCCAAACTTCAATAACACGGTTATAGCGTTCATCTTGGGTGATATGACCCTGACGATACTGTTCACGGATTTCTGTTTGTCGCTGGTCGGCAGCTGCAACCAAAGTTGCCTTAGCTTCAGGAATAATCATATCGGAAAGACCAATCGTAGCTCCAAACAGTGTGGCGTACTTAAACCCAATATCTTTGATAGAATCGAGCATTTGTACGGCAACCGAGGCTTTTTGATCCTGAATCACTTCACCTACCAATCGTTTAAGTTCTTTATCGCCAAAGCACACATTCTGAAAAGAAATTTCAGGAGGCATTTCAGCATTAAATAGCACACGACCAGGCGTTGTCTCTATAATCGAACCATCTTTAAGACGATATTTTATCAAGGCGTTATAGGAAAGCGCATCAATTTCAATCGCTAAAATTAGTTCAGAGAGGTTATCATAAAATCGTCCGGTACCTTTAGCCCCTTTCATTTCACGGGTGAGATAGTTAATACCTAACACCATGTCCTGAGAAGGGAATACAATAGGCTTACCATTAGCCGGATCCAACAGGTTATTCGTTGAAAGCATCAGCGTCCAACATTCAATCTGTGCCGCCTGCGTCAGAGGAACGTGAACCGCCATCTGGTCTCCGTCAAAGTCAGCATTGTAAGCATGACAGACAAGCGGGTGAAGTTTAATAGCCTTGCCATCAACAAGTACGGGCTCAAAAGCTTGAATTCCTAACCGGTGCAATGTTGGCGCGCGGTTAAGCAGCACAGGATGCTCTCTCACCACCTCATCGAGGATAGCCCAAACTTCTGGGGTCTCCTGTTCAACGAGGGTCTTAGCCTTTTTAATATTATAGACCACACCCTTTTGAACAAGTTTTTTCATTATGAATGGCTTGTAGAGTTCAAGCGCCATCTTTGAAGGTAGCCCACACTGATGGAGGCGTAATTCTGGCCCCACAACAATAACAGAACGACCACTATAATCAACTCGTTTACCTAAAAGGTTCTGACGGAATCGCCCCTGCTTACCCTTAAGCATATCTGACAAAGACTTGAGTGGGCGGTTTGAAGCACCCTTCACTACTCTCTTTTTCTTAGAGTTGTCAAATAACGCATCAACAGCTTCCTGGAGCATTCGTTTTTCATTACGAATAATAATGTCGGGAGCATGTAACGTCATCAATCGTGTCAATCGATTATTACGGTTGATTACCCGACGATACAGATCATTAAGATCACTGGTGGCAAAACGACCACCATCTAACTGAACCATCGGTCTGAGCTCGGGCGGAATAACCGGAATAATGGTGAGGACCATCCACTCAGGACGGTTCCCGCTATCACGGAAGTTCTCAACGACCTCAATTCGCTTTAATAGACGCCTATCGGATTTCTCCCCTTTGGCAACCATTACTTCACGCAACTCGGCTGACAATGCTTCAAGATCTAAATTCTCAAGGAGGATTTTAACCGCTTCAGCACCCATCATGGCCTGAAACGACTCACCAAATTGCTCTCTAGCTTGATAATATTCATCTTCAGTGAGCAATTGCTGATAACGCAACTCTGTCTCACCTGCATTTATTACTACATACTTCTCATAATAGAGAATTGATTGTAGTGCAGCCCGAGGAATATCAAGCAACAAACTCATTCTAGAGGGAACAGAACGGTAATACCAAATATGAGAAACAGGCGAAGCAAGGTCAATATGACCCATACGTTCCCGTCGTACTTTAAAGTGGGTAACTTCTACACCGCATCGGTCACAAATTACACCTTTGTAGCGGATAGATTTAAACTTTCCGCAATAACACTCCCATTCCTTGGTCGTTCCGAAAATCTTCTCGCAAAAGAGTCCGTCACGTTCCGGACGCAGAGTCCGGTAGTTGATTGTCTCCGGCTTCTTGACCTCACCGTATGACCAAGCCTTGATTTGCTCAGGGCTGGCCAATTTTATCATGATGCTGTCGAAATCCTGAATTTCCTTCATCCGAAATCTCCTGCTTAATTAATCGAGTGTCGCTTGTTGATAAGCTCTTCGTCCCGTTCGGTAAGCGGTATTTGCCGCCCCTTCGAATCGTATACGGACATATCGAGCGCCAATCCACGAACTTCTTGAACGAGTACATTGAAAGCTTCTGGCATACCTGCACTAGTTGCTGGTTCGCCTTTCACAATGCTCTCATAAATCTTAACTCGTCCATTCATATCATCTGACTTGATGGTAAGAAGCTCCTGCAAAGTATTTGCTGCTCCATACGCTTCAAGTGCCCAAACTTCCATTTCTCCCAACCGTTGACCGCCAAACTGAGCTTTACCACCCAAAGGCTGCTGTGTAACTAACGAGTAAGGACCGGTTGAACGAGCATGCATCTTATCGTCTACTAAGTGGTGTAACTTCAGATAGTAAATATACCCACAGAATACAGGGTTCACAAACGGGACGCCTGTACGCCCATCATAAAGGATGGTTTTGGAGTCAATCGGAAGATTCGCTTCCTTCATCTTGGCTTCAATCTCTTCCATAGAAGCTGACTGGAACACAGGAGAAGAGTACCATTCATTCAATACATTCCCTGCCCATCCAAGTTGAGTCTCCAATAACTGTCCAATATTCATCCGCGATGGAACCCCCAATGGATTCAAACACACATCAAGCGGAGTCCCATCAGCCATGTACGGCATATCTTCTTCTGGCAACACCCGGGCAACAACACCCTTATTACCATGCCGCCCAGCCATCTTATCACCCTGTCTAAGCTTGCGTTTTGTGGCAACCAAGACCTTCACCATCTCATCAACACCAGGCGGTAATTCATCCCCCTCGCTTCTTTTGAGACGTTGAATGTCAATTATGGTCCCTTCAGTACCATGCGGTACTTTCAGTGATGTATCACGTACTTCTTTGGCTTTTTCACCAAAGATTGAGTTGAGTAACTTAAACTCTGGAGTCGTATCTGATTCCGATTTTGGCGTCACTTTTCCGACTAAGATATTTCCTGAACGGACCACTGAACCAACCCTGACAATTCCATCTTCATCTAGCTGTTCGAGATTCTTTTCACTTGTATTGGGAATATCACGGGTAAGTTTTTCAGGCCCAAGTTTTGTTTCTCGAATATCTGTCGTGAACTCCTTGATGTGGATAGAGGTATAAATATCCTCTTTAACCACACGCTCAGAAATTAAGACGGCATCTTCATAGTTATATCCAAACCAAGGTACAAACCCAACGAGAATATTACGTCCTAAGGCCAACTCCCCATCCTGCGTTGCCGGACCATCAGCAATAACCTGACCATCCTCAACATGCTGCCCCTTGACAACAATGGGCTTCTGGTTAAAACAGGTATCCTGGTTCGTTCGTTCAAATTTCTGCACCTGGTAGGCGTCAATTTCACCCTCAATCTCACTTTGATCTGGGGTAATTTCAATCCTCACAGAGGAGACATAACTCACCGTACCAGCACGTTTCGCCTTAACGAGAACACCAGAATCATAGGCCGTTTTCGCCTCCATGCCTGTCCCCACATAAGGGGTTTCAGGGAATAACAACGGCACAGCCTGACGCTGCATGTTCGAACCCATCAGAGCACGGTTTGCATCATCATGTTCCAAGAATGGAATTAATGAAGCAGCAACACTAATGACCTGCATAGGAGAAACATCCATGTATTTGACTTCTTTTGCCACTCTAGTGGTGTAATCACCACTTCGGCGGACAGGAATGTCATGTTCAAGGAAATTACCGTCTGCATCAATCGGTGAATTTGCCTGTGCAATATAGAACTTTTCTTCATCATTGGCATCTAAATAGCGATACTTTTTTGAGACAACACCATCTATTACCCGGCGATACGGAGTCTCTAGGAAACCGTGTTTATTTACGCGGGTATAGTTAGCCAAAGAAACAATGAGTCCAATATTCGGCCCTTCAGGGGTTTCAATCGGGCACATTCTCCCATAGTGAGTATAGTGAACATCCCGCACTTCAAATGAAGCGCGATCACGCGAAAGACCACCAGGGCCTAAAGCATTTAAACGACGTTTATGGGTTAATTCGGCCAGCGGGTTAACTTGATCCATAAACTGGCTCAATTGGCTGGAGCCGAAAAACTCTTTAATTGCTGCAACGACCGGCTTAATTGAAACAAGATCCTGCGGTTTGACCTGATTACTCTCCAGGTTCATACGTTCTCGCGCAATCCGTTCCATACGGGCAAAGGCAGCACTTAACTGATTCTTTAAAAGTTCCCCAACTGATCGAACACGACGATTTCCCAAATGATCAATATCATCAACATTTGCTTCGCCAATGTAGACCTTGATAAGGAAATCCATCGTATTAACAATATCTTGCGGGGTTAATACCGTGAGATCAGTACTTGCCTCCTCATCATCAATATCTTCATCAGTCCCGAACTTCTTATTAAATTTATACCGGCCAACGCTACCTAAATCGTATCTCCTACTGGAGAAAAACTGATCAGGAAGATCCTTTTCAGCCCGTTCTATAGCAATCATCTCACCCGGTTGTAATACAGCATAAATAGGAGAAAGAACATCCTCCTTCATTGGCTCGTCATAACCTTCCTGCGTATATTTAGCATCCTCAATTTCAAAACAGTTGAGAATCATACGTGAATGCAATGAATCAGGATTTTGCTCATCGATAATCTGAATCTTTGAAACACCATCCTTCACTAAAGCCTCTATGAAAGTAGGCGATAATTCATCACCAGCACGCAATAATTTCTTGGCAGCTTTACCACCCTTAACAGAATAAATATCTGCAAAAGCCACTGCACCTACCAATTCATTATTAGCTTGCACATCTTTCAACAATTCTACAGTCTTAGGTTTATAAAAATTGGCGATAATCTTCTCACGCGTATCGAAGCCAATCGCACGTAAAAATAGCGTCCCTAGAATCTTCTTTTTCCGATCAATCTTGGCATAGATCAACTCTTTCTTCTTATCTTCTATCTCAAATTCAAGCCAAGATCCACGATAAGGAATTATTCGAGAAGAATAGACACCCTTATCATCTGAAAAGATTACACCAGGAGAACGGTGAATCTGACTGACAACAACACGCTCAGCTCCATTTACGATAAACGTGCCACGGTCGGTCATGAGGGGAATATCTCCGAAAAAGATCTCCCGTTGACGTAATTCACCCGTTGCAGTTAGCTCTAAACTGATTGTTGCCTTAATGGGAATCGAATAAGTCCGCCCCTTCCGTTTGCATTCGATCTCGGAAAACTTAATGTTATCAAAATCGATAGTATACCCATGATAATGGAGACACATTTCTCCATTTTGGCTCTCAATCGGAAAAGACGACTGAAAGACCTGTTCCAAACCACAGTTTGGATCGGGCTCCATATTCTTCCTTACGCGATCAAGTTGGAGGAACCGCTCATACGAATCAAGTTGTATGCCAACAAGATTCGGTAGCTCACATACTTCTTGAGTATGGGTTCCAATGTATTTTCTAGTAATTGAATTGCCTTTGGCAACCATTGTTACCCTCCGGAGGTCTGTGTTGCGGAAGATTCGGACAGGAGTCCGAGGACCCACACATCGGATTGTAGTAGACACAATCGGCCACCGAAATATTTCGGTGGCTGATCCCTCAGGCTAACGCCTGTTTTGACATAAATTTTATCGAGTTATTTAACTTCAACAGTCCCGCCTGCTTCTTCAAGTTTTTCCTTGATGCTCTTGGCGTCATCTTTTGAAACAGCCTCTTTGATTGTTCCACCAGCTGTAACAAGATCTTTTGCTTCCTTGAGACCCAAACCGGTAAGAGCACGAACTGCTTTAATAACTGGAATTGTCTTTCCATCTGCGACACCCTTAAGGATGATATCAAACTCGGACTGCTCTTCAACCTCTTCAACGGCAGCTGCTACACCAGCTGCTGCGACAGGGGCTGCTGCAGTAACGTCAAATTTCTCTTCCATAGCTTTGATGAGGTCTGAAACCTGCATCACAGTCATGTTTGCAATTGCTTCCAAAATTTCTTCTTGAGTAGCCATATTATCTTCTCCTTGTATTTACGTACGGTAATAGCAGGTCTACGTGAACGTGAAGACTAGTACCGTATTAATTTGATTTTGCATCGACAAGCGCCTGTAAAGTTCGAGCCAATTTCGATAACGGAGCTTTCATCGTCCCCATCAACATCGAAATCAATTCAAGCCTTGTTGGCAACTTACCATAAGCTTCTATTTCATCTTTATCGAATAATTGTCCATCGATATAAGCGCCTTTGACCTGGAGTGGAGTTGTCTTTACAAAGTCGAAAAGGATTTTGGTAGCCAAACTAGAGGCATCCTCTCCTTTTGTCAACAACACTGCTGTAGGTCCCACAAAATGTTCATTGGTACCTTCATGCTCCAAATCATTCATTACAATTTTAGCAAATCGATTCTTAACTACTCTATACTCAGCCTCTTGGGTCCTCAATTGAGTACGAAGTAGAGAAATCTGTTCCACAGTCATCCCACGATAATCGGTAAAAACAAATCCATCATACTGGGAGAACTCGGTTTTCATCTCTTTGACGGCATCTACCTTATGCTGGGCTTTTCGAGCCTTAAATTCTGCCATTTTCCCAATCCTCCTAGTTCTCTTTCACAGCAACCATGACACCAGGTCCCATGGTTGAGCTAAGTGCAACGCTCTTGAGAAAGTCACCCTTTGTATCAGCAGGTCTTTTTTTAAGAACCTCAGCCAAAACAACCTGTGCATTCTCAATAATTTTTTCATCATCCATGGACACTTTCCCAACGGCTAAGTGCAATACACCAGTTTTGTCCGAACGGAATTCAACGCGTCCCTGTTTCAATTCAGCCAAGGCACCCTTCACATCAAAAGTTACAGTCTGGGTTTTTGGGTTAGGCATCAAACCACGGCGACCAAGAATTGGGCCAAGACGACCAACATCCTTCATCATATCCGGAGTAGCTACTGCCACATCAAAATCCAACCAACCGCCACGAATCTTTTCCACTAAGTCGACATCACCGACATAGGTAGCACCTGCATCCAGGGCTTCTTGCGCTTTCTCACCCTTAGCAAATACCAAAACCCGCTTCTCTGCCGAGAACTGGTGTGGAAGAACGACTGTATCTCGTACAGTTTGGCTCTTTTTCAAAGATAGGTTTAAAGATAATTCAATTGTCTCATCAAATTTCGCGAAAGCTACTTTTCGGACAAGAGCAACTGCATCTTCAAACGTATATTGCATTGTTCGATCAACTTGCTTAAGCGCTTCTACATACTTCTTTCCATGCTTCATTTTTGCGCCTCCACCTCTACACCCATACTTCTCGCGGTTCCAGCAACAATGTTCTTTGCAGCCTCAATATCATTAGCAGTCAAGTCAGGAAGCTTAGTCGTAGCAATCTCAGTAAGTTGAGCTTGAGTTAACTTTCCAACCTTTTGTGTATGGGGAACCCCAGAACCACTAGCGAGACCTAAAGCCTTCTTAATAAGAACCGATGCTGGTGGTGTCTTAAGAATGAAGGTAAAGGAACGGTCAGCATATACAGTGATAACAACAGGAATCACGAGCCCAGCCTCAAAATTCTTTGTTTTATCATTGAACTGCTGGACAAACTGAGGCGCACTTACACCATGTGGCCCTAAAGCCGGTCCGACTGGTGGTGCAGGCGTAGCCTTTTGGGCGGGACACTGCAGCTTAATAACCGCAGCAACCTTTTTCTTTGCCATATTTCTCTCTCCTTACGCGACAGGTTACAAAAACCTCGCGCTGGTATTAACGCTCCTCCAACGGAGAAGCTCCCACCTACCGGAAAAAACTCCGGTGGGAGAATGTTAAAAACCTCTATAAACTAAATTTTCTCTACTTGCAGAAAATCAACTTCAACTGGGGTGGACCTGCCAAAAATCCCCACCAATACACGCAAGCGACCTTTTTCTAGGTTCACCTCTTCAATAGTACCGGTAAAAGACTCAAATGGTCCTTCAACAATTTTTACATGCTCCCCTTGGCTAAACGATTGTTTAGGGCGAAGTACTTTCTCAGTCTTAATCTCACCGGTTTTTTGCAAGATACCTTTAAGTTCTTCACTCGTTAATGGAGTAGGCTTACGCCCCTCAACAGAACCTATAAAACCAGTGACACCTTGAATTCTCTTCACCTGGGAACAAAAATATTCCCATTGATACTCAGGTAAATCCATCTGAACAAGAATATAGCTCGGGAGAATTTTCCGCTGAATGGTCTTTTTCACACCATCCTTAACCTCAACAACTTCTTCAGTAGGTACTTTCACATCAGAAACGACCTCACTGAATTGTGGGTCACTTTCCATAATCTTACGGATTGTTTTCTCTATCTTATTTTCGTATCCAGAATACGTATGTACTACATACCACCCTTTTGCCATTTCTTCTCCTAGAAAATCAAATCGACACCTTGGACCAGCAAGAAATCGACCAACCCCAGGACCAAAGCAAAAATCGCAGTAGAAACGAGTACCACTTTGGTAGAAGCCAAAACTTCTTCACGTGTAGGCCAAACAACCTTCTTCAATTCCAAGCGAGATTCCTTTAAATAGCGAATCAATTTTTTCATTAATCTACTCCTTGTCCGGGAGGCCAACAGGCCAGGTAGGATTCGAACCTACAACATCTGGTTTTGGAGACCAGCGCTCTAGCCGTTGGAGCTACTGGCCTGTTAGCCTCTCGATGCGCTATTTTATTTTCGTCTCGCGATGTATCGTATGCTTACGATCAAATGGACAAAACTTGTTCATCTCAAGTTTTTCAGGAGTGTTTCTTCTGTTTTTTTCAGTTGTATAATTCCTCCGCTTGCACTCAGTGCACTGCATTGCAATCTTTTCAACTGGTCCTTTCTTTTTACTAGTATTACCAGCCATCCTAAACTCCTTGCCGAAACAAAATCGGCGCCACTCCTCACGCAAAGCGTAAGGAAAAAGCCCTCGATCGGATTTGAACCGATGACCCCCACCTTACCATGGTGGTGCTCTGCCAACTGAGCTACAAGGGCAAAACCACATTTGCACAGATTTCCACAGTTTACATCCTCTCCGCGGTCGAGCAGATGTCAAAGTAGCAAATCACCTCTCTTTTGTCAATATCAAACTCAACGCAATTCGTAAAACTAGTCGAGATAGAGGATTCTGCAAATCTCGTTAGGTTGATTCAGCTACAAGATTCCAGTACTATAGGTGTAGATGCGGTCAACCTAGTTCCGCAAAAGGAGCATTATGAGCGCCAAAGAACAGAATACACGATTCTCGCCGACAAAAGAGGCAATTGCATTAGATTTTGCAGAACACTTAAAATATACCCTTGACTCAGACGAGTATCATAACACAGAAGTCTCTCGATATACAGCCTTAGCCCTCTCTATTCGAGATAGAATCATCCACCAGTGGCACCAAAGTCGAGCAACTCAACGCTCAGCGGGTGCCAAACGGGTCTATTACCTCTCCCTAGAATTTCTGATGGGCCGAGCCATGACCAATAATGTCATCAACCTGCAACTTGAAAAAGAAGTAAAAACAGCGATGGCAGACTTAGGGTACACGTGGGAAGAGTTTGTTGAGGTCGAACCTGATGCAGGTTTAGGGAATGGAGGTCTTGGCCGGCTTGCAGCCTGCTTCCTTGACTCGTTAGCAACCTTGGATATCCCCTCTTTCGGTTATGGAATAAGGTACAACTACGGTATTTTCCGACAACATATCCGTAATGGCTGGCAGTCGGAACAACCCGATAACTGGTTGCGACATGGAAACCCCTGGGAAATTGCCAGGGAAGATGTCCGTTATACAGTTAATTTTGGAGGAACAGTTCGCCTTCTTCGTGAAGGAGGACGCGATCAATATAAATGGATTAGTGCAGAACAAGTGCATGGCATAGCCTATGACATGCCTATCGTTGGCTATGGTGGTAACACCATTAATACACTTCGCCTTTGGAGTGCCAAAGCAACTGAAGAGTTTAATTTCCAAGAATTCAACGAAGGCGACTACGTCCAAGCGGTACGTGCAAAGACCGTAGCTGAAAACTTGAGCCAGGTACTGTATCCTAACGACACCTTGTATATGGGTAAGGAACTACGCCTTAAACAACAATACTTCTTTGTGGCCTGCTCTTTAGCCGATATCACCCGTCGTTTCAAACGACAAAACACCTCTTGGAACAAATTCCCTAATTTTGCAGCAATTCAACTAAATGACACTCACCCCTCACTGGCCATCCCAGAACTTATGCGTATCCTCTTAGATTTGGAACAACTGGACTGGGAAGAAGCTTGGGATATAACCGTCAGAACGATGGGCTATACAAACCATACTCTTATGCCTGAAGCATTAGAAAAGTGGTCTCTCTCTATGTTAGAGGCAATTTTACCACGACATCTGCAAATCATATTTGAGATAAACCATCGGTTCCTTCAACACGCCGTCGCGTTCTTCCCACTCAAACCGGAAGTGATGCAAAAACTCAGTATCATTGAGGAAGGCAATGTAAAGCAAATCAGAATGGCTAACCTCTCAATAATTGGTTCACATTCTACCAATGGTGTAGCCCAATTACATTCACGTTTACTGGTTGAACGGATGTTCCCCGAATTCGCTCTCGTATTCCCCGACCGTTTTAATAATAAAACGAATGGCATTACACAACGGCGCTGGCTACTTGATTCCAACCCCCTACTGGCGGCCAAAATCAATGAAGCTATCGGAGATGGCTGGATTACTGACTACGCAAGGATACAGGATTTGAAAGATTTTGCTGAAGATGCAAATTTCAGATCAGATTTTTTAGCCATCAAACAGAAAAATAAAGAACATGCCGTGAAATTCGTGGCTAAGGATTGTGGCATCACCATCAACCCAGAGACACTGTTTGATGTACAAGTAAAACGAATCCATGAATATAAGCGCCAGTTACTTAATGCCATCAATATCATCATGCTTTATCAACGTATTAAAGAGGGACGAGCACAAGACCTCCCCCCAACAACCTTTATATTTGGTGGTAAGGCTGCTCCTGGATATGTAAATGCAAAACTTATCATTAAACTGATTAACAACTTAGCAAAGATTATTAATAATGACAGTTCAGTCAATGAGCTTCTCTCTGTTCACTTCCTGCCCAACTATCGCGTAACTATGGCCGAGCATCTCATTCCTGCTACCGACTTATCTGAACAGATATCAACTGCAGGTTTTGAAGCTTCGGGTACCGGTAACATGAAATTCATGTGCAATGGTGCTTTAACCATTGGTACAATGGATGGAGCAACCGTCGAAATGGCTGAAGAGGTTGGTCGTGAACATATGTTTATCTTTGGTCATTCTGCCGATGAAATTGAACGGATGCGGCCAGAGTATGATCCTTATGCCTGGATAACGAAAGATCCAGAAATTAAAAAAGCAATGGATCTTCTCCTCTCAGGTTATTTCAACATCATGGAACCTAAAATCTTTGGTCCATTAGAACAATCGCTCATCAATGAAGATAAATACTTCCATTTTGCTGACTTAAGGAGTTATGCTGATGCGCATGATGAAGCCTCTTTCTTGTACACCAAGGACCGGGACCTGTGGGCAAAAAAGGCCATACTAAATATTGCTGCTTCAGGAAAGTTCTCTAGTGACCGCACTATTATGGAGTACACGAACGATATCTGGAAAACCCGACGTTGTCCAATTACCCGTGATGAGTCAGCTAGTTCAACTCTGCGTAGCGCACGTAAGAAATAAGTTACTGGAGAAAAGGAATCAACTCTGTTAACCAAGCACCAATACGACTGAAGAGGGGGGCAAAGAGTAAAGCCGGAATAAAATTTCCGGCTTTAAATTGCCGCACCTGCATGAGCCCGAATGCGAGCATCACTAACAGAATACCACCTGCAGCTGACAGCTCTATTAAACCCGACTCTCCCAATAGTGGAGAAATCCATCCACCAGCCAAGGTAAAAAATCCTTGGTACAGTAATACAACTGCGGCTGAACCGATCACCCCAGGGCCATAGGCAGCGGCAAAAATTATGGCCATGGAACCGTCCATGACTGATTTAATAAAAATCAGCGTATAATCACCCTGCGTCCCAGCAGATATAGAACCAACAACAGCCATAGCACCAGAACAAAACAGCACTGAAGAATTCAGAAGTCCATGCGCAAATAAGGAACCATCGGTTAAAGCCTGTCCTCCCTTTTTATTGCGCCCAGAGCGTTTCTCCATCCAATCACCTAGGCGGAGAATGCCTTCTTCTATACCGATACCATACCCAACAAAGCCACCAATGACGATAGAAAACAAAAGTACTAAATAGCTTTGTGTTTGTAATGCCATTTGAATTCCGATCACAAGGGTAACCAAACCCGATGAGGCAAAGACGACATCTTTAAACTGATCTTTTAAACGGGACCCGACCAGCAGACCAAGAAGAGAACCAATGATAATAGCGAGACTGTTAATATATGTGGCAATCATGCCTGCGAGTATAATCAGATTAGCATTGTTTTTGCAATCGTGTTACTGTAATGTAACGGAGGTTTTGTGGAAATCATTTTACTAGCAGCTGGAAAATCAAGTCGTATGGGACAAGCTAAACTCTTGCTGCCATTCCGTGGCGAAGCCATAATTGTGCACGCTCTCCGCGCTGCATTGCAAAGTGGTTCCACTGTAATCCTCGTTACCGGCTGGTATGAAGATCAGGTACGACCCCTTCTCGACCCGTTCCAAAAACAATGGAAAGAAGCCCTGCGCTTGGTGCAAAACAAGAACCCTGCCCAAGGGCAGTTTTCATCTACCCAGGTGGGTGTCAAGCACGTCTCAGAAAACACCCCTTTTTGTATTGCCCTAGCCGACTCACCTCTGATTCAAGCCCACCATTATCATCAACTGGAACCACTACTAGACAACTACGATGGGGTTCGCCCCTTTTACCACACGACTCCGGGTCATCCTGTATTATGTGCACCCTCGCTTAGAAAAACAATTTTGGGAGCACCAGTTACTATGACTATGCGCGAGCTGTTAGAGACTAAGAATATACGGAGGTTCGAGACCGACGACCCGGCTTGGGCCACCGATATCGACACCCCCACGGCTTACCATAATTTAATTAACGCGTACGACGAGTTAACGTAATCGTATCATCTGCTCCAACTCCAGCTACCACGGTGTCACCTTCAATGAAATCTCCGGCAAGCATACGTGTAGCAAGCTGGTTTTCTAACAGATTTTGGATAGCTCGTTTAATGGGCCTTGCACCAAAAACAGGATTATACCCAGCATCCGCAACAGCATCCAATACTGCATCATCATACTCCAACGAAATAGAACGTCTAGCTAAACGATCTTTTAACAATACCAACTGCAATTCTACAATTTCTCTAATCTGCTTTCGTTCTAGTCGGTGAAATACAATGATTTCATCAATACGGTTGATGAATTCAGGTTTGAATGCTTTTGAGACAACTGACTCTACTGCATCACGAGCCTCTTCAAAAGTTTCGGCACTCAACAATAGTTCACTTCCCAGGTTACTGGTCATAATTATTATGGTATTAGTAAAATCGACAATGCGCCCTTGTCCATCGGTGAGTCTTCCATCATCTAGGACCTGTAAAAGGATATTGAACACGTCAGGGTGAGCCTTTTCAATTTCATCAAACAAAATAACTGAGTACGGTCTTCGCCTCACAACTTCAGTTAATTGACCACCTTGATCATACCCAACATACCCAGGGGGAGCCCCTATTAAACGACTTACTGAGAATTTCTCCATGTATTCGCTCATATCGATTCGGGTTAAGGCCTTTTCATCGCTAAATAAGAAAGAAGCCAGAACTTTTGCTAATTCAGTTTTCCCCACACCGGTAGGTCCAGCAAATAAGAATGATCCTAGAGGTCTATTCTCATCCCCAATACCGGTCTTGTTTCGTCTAATGGCATTACTGACAGCCTGAATTGCATTTTCTTGGCCAATGACCCGTTCACCCAGCGTTTTTTCTAAATGGACATATTTCTCCATTTCAGATGACAACATCTTCGTAACTGGTATTCCAGTCCAGTTGGAGACAATACGGGCTATATCATCATCGGAAACCTCTTCCCTTAATAACCGCGTCGTATCCTTCTCTAGATCTAAAGACTTACTCTGATCTTCAATCTCTTTGGTTAAGGCTGGTATGAGGCCATGTTTGATTTCAGCCGCTCGGGCTAAATCACCAGAACGTTCACTCTGTACCTCTTCACTCTTCAGTTGATCAAGTTTTACCTTCTTCTCTCGAATTGTAGAAATAGCTTCTTTCTCACCCGTCCATTGTAGGTGTAGTACATCACGGATCTCATTTAATTCAGCAAGTTCATCTTTTATTTTCTCTAAACGTTTGAGGGAACCTTTATCAGTCTCTCGCTGTAAAGCCTGTACTTCAATGTTCAACTGTAATATTTTTCGTTCAATTTGGTCCAACTCTACTGGCTGGCTCTCTATTTCCATTTTCAACTCACTAGCAGCTTCATCTACGAGATCAATCGCCTTATCAGGAAGGAATCGAGCTGTAATATACCGATCAGAGAGAACCGCCGCTGCTACCAGAGCCTCATCTTTGATACGCACTCCATGGTACACTTCATAGCGTTCTTTCAGGCCTCTTAGAATAGCTATCGTACTTTCAACGTTAGGTTCCTGGATAAGGACGGGTTGAAACCTTCGCTCCAGAGCTTTATCTGACTCAATATATTTACGGTATTCATCTAAGGTAGTTGCTCCTACAGCACGCAACTCACCGCGTGCTAACGCTGGCTTTAATAAGTTAGAAGCATCCGTAGAACCCTCTGCCGCCCCTGCCCCTACTAAGGTGTGTAATTCATCAATAAAGAGAATAACTTGACCTTCAGCTGCAACAACTTCATTAATAACAGCCTTCAACCGCTCTTCAAATTCTCCTCGGAACTTTGCTCCCGCAATGAGCGCTCCTAAATCTAGGGCAAGCAATCTTTTCGAGGCTAATGATTCTGGAACATCTTTAGAGACTATCCGCTGCGCAAGCCCTTCAATAATGGCCGTTTTTCCCACCCCAGGTTCTCCAATTAAAACTGGATTATTCTTTGTTCTTCGTGAAAGCACTTGCATGACACGTCGAATTTCTTCATCGCGACCTATCACAGGGTCAAGCTTTTGTTGCCGCGCTAATGCGGTCATGTCTTTACAATATTTATCGAGTACTTGGTACTTATCTTCTGGATTCTCATCGGTTATCCGCGTATTGCCCCGTACTAATTGCAGAGCTTTAAGGATACCATCACGGGTAACCCCTTGATTGTGGAGCATTTGAGCCAGAGGAGATTCTTCGGCCAGTAAAGCTAAAAGAAAGTGTTCAGCACTAATAAACTCATCTTTAAATACTGTAGCTTCTTTTTCTGATGCATAGAGAAGTTCAGCTAGTTTTGGAGAAAGAGTACTCTGCGTAGTGCCTCCATAGGCTTTCGGTAAACGTTCTATGAGAGAGAGCGTTTCCTGCTCCAGCCCTCTATGAGGGACTCCGAGTCGATCAAACAATGGAGCTAACAAACCATTTTGCTGTTGAATTAACGCTAAAAGAAGGTGCTCTGGTTCAATAGCTGGGTTGTTATATTCACGCGTCAAAGCATCCGCACTCTGAATACCTTCACGCAATTTTACAGTCATGTTTTCACTATTCATATCATACCTCTATTTTCTGGGTACATCCGTCTATAATATAATGATAGAATGTGCGATTGGCAAATTACGAGAAGTTACAGAATAAAGTTTTGATCTTCTTTAGGGTGTAACAATTCAAGATAATTAGAGACAAGTTCTTTTGAACCTTCAATGTCAAAAGCGTCGAGGAAGGCTAATTGGAAACAGAAAGATTCCAATAAAATCACCAAGTGTTGGGTAATTTTATCCACATCACACTCGACAATCTCTTTCGTAGAAATTCCCCAGCGTAATAACCGTTTGAAGAGAATATGCAACTTCACAGTCCTACGTAAAATAATATCAGAAAAATCAGTTCCCTCTTTCTTCAGTTGTAACATTACATCCATAAGAGAAGTCAACTCACCTCGATGAAGTGCTGAAATATCAATAATATCGTTGCAGATATTAAGGATCCTTTGCACAATTCCATCCGTCGTGTTCCACGCATAGCTCGCATATTTCGTAAACATTCTGCCAGTGACTAACTTTACTGCATAATAGTAAATCTGTTCTTTATTTTTGAAATATTGATAGATGGTAGGCCGTGATATTCCGCATTCTTTAGCAATTAAAGAGAGGTTGGAATCACGATATCCTTCCCGCGCAAAAACTTTCAGCGCTGTTTGTAGGATTCTCTCCTTGCGTTCTTCATGATCAATTTTCTTCGGCATACTACTTTCCTGCTATTCTTATCGTGTTTTGTTATGTTACACTATAGCATGATTTTGTAATATACACCATAAAAACAACATGATGGAGGAGACCTTAATGCATAGTATACTCTGGATTTTCCCAATCTTAGGAGTAGTACTGGCTCTTATTGCTGTTACTCGAACTATTATCCTACAAGCCAGAAGTAAAGACCAGCAGTGGGACACTACCGACCTACCAGTGATACAAGATCCCATCCAGGCTGCCCAGCGCCTCGCTGAAGCGGTAACATACGCTACGATTGCGGCCCCCGATTGGTCAGAAACAGACTTTACTACCTTTAATGATTTTCACACATTCCTTCATGCAAACTACCCCCAGACTTTTTCAAAATTAGAAGTTCTAGATGCCGGTCCCCACAATATTGTTCTACGCTGGCCTGGTAGCGATACCACGTTACTGCCAGCTTTATTGCTAGCACATCAGGACGTAGTACCTGCCTCAAGTCCTGATGAATGGACCTACCCTCCTTTTTCTAAGCAAATTGCCGAGGGCTATGTATGGGGCAGAGGAAGCTTTGATGCAAAAGGTCAATTAGTTGCCATCATGGAGGCCCTAGAAACATTAGTAGAAAATTCCCATAAACCAAAAAGAACCTGGTACATAGCTTTTGGATGTGATGAAGAAATTCGAGGCTCCCATGGAGCTGCTACCATTGCACAATATTTCAAATCTCAACATCTCAGCTTCGCATTTGTCTTAGATGAAGGAGGAGTGGTTGCTGAAGGTTTTATTCCAAGTCTTCCGCATCCTGTAGCGGTCATTGGCATCGCTGAAAAAGGTGATGTGAATGTCAAATTGACCTGTATCCGTGAAGGAGGTCACTCATCGAGTCCCGACAATCCCACGGCACTGGGCATCCTCGGACGTGCCATCTGGCGCTTAGAATCTAAACTACCACCAGTAATTATGACAGCTCCTGTTCGCCTCATGCTCACCACCTTAGGACTACAGGCACCATTTTTGTTAGCGCTCCCTCTTCTCAATCTCTGGTTATTCAAACCCTTAATAGCTCTTGCCTTTCGTACCAGTCCTACGATGAATGCACTGCTCAGAAACACGGTCGCTGTTACCATGGCCCAAGGCAGTGAAGCTCCTAATGTAATCGCTAATCAAGCTGAGGCAGTGGCTAATTTACGCCTCGTACCCGGCCAATCCGCTCAACAAGCTTTAGCATGGGTCAATCGACGAATTAATGATACACGTGTCACGTCAACCGTAATGGAAAGAACTTTGCGATCAGAGTGTTCATCAATTGATGGCCCAGAGTTCACTCTTCTTACAAGGGCAATCAAGCGAGTCTTTCCCGCATCTATTCCCACCCCCTACCTGATGACCGGGGGAACTGATGCTATCTGGTACGAACCAATGAGTAGGCAAGTGTATCGTTTTACACCTGCCTGTATGAACACGAAAGAGTTACATCGGATGCACAACCGAGATGAGCGTTTTTCTGTGGAGAACCTCAAGAAAGCTACTCAGTTTTACATCACTTTAATCTCATTAGATACTGAGATACTTTCTTAGAGTTTATCGCTCAGGGTAGCTACCATCACGGCTTTAATGGTATGAAGCCGATTTTCTGCTTCATCGAAAACCACTGAATAAGGACTTCTAAATACCTCATCCGTGACTTCCATCTCCTCTAAGCCATACTTTCGGTTTATATCTTGGGCTACACTAGTTTCAAGGTTGTGAAATGCCGGTAGACAGTGCTCGAAAATAACAGCTGGATTACCTGAAGCTTTTAATAGATCCATCGTAACTTGATACGGGGCAAGCAGGGCTATCCGCTTGGCCTCCTGATCCTCTTCTCCCATTGAAACCCACACATCAGTGTAGATGATATCGGCCTCTTTAACGGCTTTGAAGGGATCTTCTTCACAGGTAATTGAGGCGCCAGTCTCCTTGATGTCTTTAGCGAGAGAATCAATTAAACTTTGCTTAGGAAACAGTTCTTTAGGTGAAGCAACTACAAAGTTCATACCCACTTTCGCAGCTCCAATCATGAGCCCATTAGCTACATTATTTCTGCCGTCTCCCACATATACTAACTTCATGTTATTAAGAGGTTTATCGAGATGTTCCCGTGCCGTCATGAAATCGGCAAGGACTTGAGTAGGATGATCATCATCGGTCAGACCATTCCAAACCGGTATGTGAGAATAACGAGCCAGATCTTCAACTAATCGTTGACTACTACCACGATATTGGATGCCATCATAAAAGCGCCCTAGAACCTGAGCTGTGTCTTCAATAGATTCTTTTTTCCCCATCTGACTGTTGGTAAGGTACGTGACTTGTGCTCCTTCGTCAAAAGCAGCTACTTCAAAAGCACAGCGGGTACGGGTAGAGGGTTTATCGAATAGCAAAACAATGTTTTTCCCTTCAAGCAAAAGACCTCGCTGCCCACGCTTCTTTTGTTCTTTTAAAGTATCGGCTAAATCTAATAGATAAAGAATCTCTTCGCTACTAAAGTCCTTTAAGGTAAGCAAGCTTCTTCCAGTAAGTTTCATACGATAACCTCCTCATCTTCATCACGAGAGAGGGCAGGAGCCGACTCTACCGCAATCAATTTCCGTTGTATTCTTTCAGTCCGGCGATACGCTAAATCGAGATCCCCGGATGCTAAATCAAGGCGCTTCTTTGTTTTCTCTAACATGTCACCAAACCGAGCAAATTCAGTTTTCACATCACCTAAAATTTGCCAAACTTCACTTGAGCGCTTTTGGATGGCTAGAGTTTTAAAGCCCATTTGTAAACTATTTAAGAGCGCAGTGAGGGTCGTAGGCCCGGCAATCACAATGCGGTAAGTTCTTTGTAAGGTATCAACAAGGCCTGGTAGACTGAGAACCTCTGCATATAGACCTTCTAACGGAAGAAATAAGATAGCAAAATCAGTAGTGTGGGGAGGATCCAAATATTTTGTTGAAATAGTCTTAGCCTCAACCTTCATGCGTTGTGTGATAGCTTTACGAGCCTTCTCACATCCTTCAGAATCGCCTGCTTCCTGCGCAATAAGTAACCGTTCATAATCCTCTTTAGGGAACTTAGCATCTATCGGGAGCCACACACTCGTGTCTTGCTGCCCTGGCAAACGAACTGCAAACTCCACTCTCTCATTGCTACCACTTTTAGTGGCTATATTTTCACTATATTGATCAGGTGACAATACGTCTTGTAAAATTGCATGTAACTGGAACTCTCCTAGAACACCTCGGGACTTCACATTGGTTAATACTCGCTTGAGATCCCCCACACCATCGGCAAGGTTCTGCATCTCGCCTAAACTTTTATTGACCACTGATAATTGGTCACTTACCAGTTTAAACGATTCACCCAAGCGTCGTTCTAGCGTCTCGTGCAACTTTTCATCTACGGTAAGGCGCATCTGTTCTAATTTACGTTCATTATCACTTCGGATAAGTTCCATTTTATTATCGATTGATTCTCTCATCGCCAACAGTTGTCGATCGGTTTTATCCCCGACCTCTCCTGTTCTCTGGGTTAGCGATTCCAATTGATTGTGAGTCAGTGTAGCAATTCCGGTTAATGTATCGATAGAGCTCTGATGAGAAGATTGGAGGGCTTCAGACACTTGTGCCTTCATCCGCTCCAATCTATTTTGTATCAAAATTAAGGTGATAACAGAAACGACTACCACAGTAATGACGCTAGCAAGGGTAATATAGGCAAGAGTCATGCACAACCTCCTTACTGCATCATACTATCGTAAAGACTTAGAATACTACAACAACTTCACCGTTAGGATAAGTTTCAGCAACAAAGTCTTTAATTTCCTGGCTCTGTAGAGCTTTTACTAAAGCCACAATATTTGGATCAGTTTCTCGCCCCTCTTTTACTGCAATCACATTTACGTAAGGCGAGTCGGCTCCTTCAATTGCCAGTCCATCTTTATTCGCTTTTAATCCAGCAGGAATAGCATAGTTTCCATTAATCACGGCAGCATCGACATCGGTTAAGACACGTGGCAAGGAAGCTGCTTCAATTTCATGGAACTTGAGTTCTTTCGGATTTTTTTCGATATCGAAAGGGGTTGCAGTAATACCGGCACCCTTTTTCATGGTAATTAAACCGGCACTTTCCAGTAGCAATAGTGCACGACCACCGTTGGTAGGATCATTGGGAATCGCAATCGTAGCACCCTGCGGGATGGCAGACACACTTTTCACTTTACGTGAATAGAGTGCAATTGGTTCAATATGGATTCCACCAGCATTTGCCAAATGGTATCCCTGCTCTGTGTTAAAGGATTCTAAATAGGGGATATGCTGGAAGAAGTTGGCATCTATTTGTCCATCTTCTAGAGCTTTATTAGGAGTGACATAATCGGTAAATTCAACAATCTTCAAGGTTATCCCTTGTGCTGCTAAATCATCAACGACAAGATCCAAGAAAACAGCGTGAGGCTCTGGAGTAGCGCCTACTGTGAGGACATTACTCTCTTCTTTCACCCCTGCTGCAAAAACTGAGGCCGTTATAAGAACTGATAACAATACAATCGCAGTAATTTTTTTCATAATGATTCTCCCCTCCTCATGGGTAATATAAACTAAATATCTATCTTTCTTAGCGCTTCGCCATCATACGAGCGCTAATTTTATTTCCTATCACTTGAACTACTTCTACGAGTACCAAGATAACAATAACTGAAAACAACATGACATCAGGTCTAAATCGTTGATACCCATAGCGAATTGCCAAATCACCTAAACCACCGCCCCCTATCGCTCCAGCCATGGCTGAATAACCTATAAGATTGATGATTGTCAACGTAACCCCAGAAACTAAAGCAGGCATAGCCTCAGGAATCAAGACCTTGGCAATGATTTGGAACGTGGTCGATCCCATGGCGCGGGCGGCTTGAATAACCCCCGGATCCACCTCCTTTATAGCTGATTCGATAATACGAGCAACAAATGGAGCCGCCGCAATCGATAGCGGTACTATAGTTGCCTTAGTCCCTATACTGGTTCCCACGATAATTCTCGAGAGTGGAAATAACAGAATCATTAATATAATAAAAGGGAAGGAGCGTAACACATTCACGATTCTTCCTAGCACATTGTTTAAAGCAGGTTTGGGGATAATCCCCCCTTGCGCTTCCGGTCCAGTGACGCAGAGTAGTATCCCTATCGGCAGACCAAGAATCAAAGAAAAAACAGTCGACATGAATACCATAGAGAGGGTTTCGATTGTTGCCTTCCAAACTAATGTAAACAAGATATTCATGCAGATCCTCCCTCTTCCTCAACTAAAATACCAGAAAGTTGCAAAGCATCAATGGCTTTCACAACCTCTTCAGATTCCCCGATGATATCGCAGATAAGGGTGCCGACTTCTTCTCCCGATACGTGTTGGATGCCCCCGGCACGAATATTGAACTCGACATCATACTGTTTCTGGATTCGGCTGAGAACAGGTTCTCCTGTTGCTTCACCTCGGAACCGGAGAGTATAACGTCCCCCCTCTTTGGACCAGCGGACCATACCACCCTTTTTATGGGGTACGTCTTCAACTAGTGGAGTGAGGTTGGCCAAAAATTCTTTCGTGATGGACGAGGCTGGTTTAGCAAAGACATCGATGACTTTCCCCTCTTCAACCACACTTCCATTTTCTAGGACTGCAACATATTCACATGCATCCCTTACTACTTCCATCTGATGGGTTATCATAACGATAGAGAGATTCATTCGTTTTTGTAGGTCTTTGAGTAAACTGAGGATAGAACGAGTTGTCTGGGGGTCGAGCGCGCTAGTGGCTTCATCGCAAAAAAGAATATCAGGATTATTAGCCAAAGCTCTGGCAATAGCAACTCGTTGCATCTGGCCACCGGAGAGGGTACTGATAGGTGCTTTATCCCGTCCGGTTAACCCAACGAGATCCAACAGTTCATCTACACGTTTATTAATGGCATCTTGAGCAACACCAGCAATTTCAAGGGGAAACGCGATGTTCTCTGCAGCATTGCGAGAGGAAAACAAATTAAAGCTTTGGAAGATCATCCCAATCTTACGTCGTTGCTTAATCAATTCATCTTTAGCGAGATTATCGACACGTTTATCTTCATAGTATATTTCACCACTATCTGGAGACTCTAAAAGACTAATCAGGCGAACAAGCGTAGATTTCCCAGCCCCACTTTTCCCAATGATACCATAAATAGTATTAGATGGGATATCGAGGCTAATATCATGCACAGCATGGAGAGAGCCATACGCACGATGTAGATGTCTCAGTGAAATCCTCATGAAGACAAACCCCTTATTTCATAAACGTACCACATCATAAAAGAATAGCTGATGTTCTTCAAGCTAATGCAGCTAGTTTTTGAGATGTGTATGCATTTATTTGCATAAAGTTACATGCAATCTTGCATAATACTACAAAGTACCATGTCGAGTATGGGTTGTTGTACTGATAATTAGATAATTGAATAAAAATAAAAATATCCCGGCAGCGACCTACTCTCCCGCCAAAAGGCAGTACCATCGGCGCAAGAGGGCTTGACTACCGTGTTCGAGATGGGAACGGGTATTTCACCTCTGCTATGGCCACCAGAATAATTTTTTATAGCGAGTCTCCCACTACGTAGCGCGAAGAATCGTATAAAACTACATTAAAAATAAAAAAAGGCCCGGCAGCGACCTACTCTCCCGCCAAAAGGCA
>CAZGDR010000012.1:0-41619 GCA_964524755.1 uncultured Spirochaetaceae bacterium | reverse complement strand
AGCATCAATCATGCGTAAACATAAACGCTTATTGCATTGTATGGCCTTACATGCTATTATAATTGAGCAGCTTGGAACATTTCTCACAGTACAACACCTGAGCTTATAGGTAATCCACCCCAAGGACACAGAGCTCGGGCTGTTTATTATTTGTTCCAAATACGCGTTTTTCAAGGGAGCCAGCATGAAAGAAGAGAACATCAAAACCCTACTCACTGAAGAAAAGTGGACTAGGACTACCATTAGTAATTATACTATTCCTAATTTTCAGGAACTCGACGAAATATTAGATAAAATCGAGAATCCTGAAGAGATGCTTGAGGTAAAAAACACTTGTGATGAATACCTTCAAAAAAATAAAAACAGTATTATCGCCATGTATCTTTCAGGAGCTATAGCGTTACGACGTCGATCTCTTGATTATGGAAATATCATTTCACTGATTGAAGTTTTTAATGAAAATAAGAAATATGGTATTGTTGAACACCTCAGCTTAAAGATTTTAGAACATTTTGAGGATAAGTATGTAATCCGTCTTCTTGCTTCTAGTTATGAGAAGCAGAACCGAGAAGAGGAGAAGTTCGCCTTATATGAACGACTGGTTAAAGTCGATTATGATGAAACTGACCTTCTCCAAACGATTGCAGAACGTTATATCGCTAAAGACGATAAAGAAAAAGCTCTTGTTTTCTATAAAAAAGCCTTACAACGTTTTTTGAATGCTCAAAATCTACCAGCAGTAAAAGATATATGGACCATCTTATTACGGATGATTCCCGATGACTTTGCCTACCTTTTGGGATTAGCCCAAAGGGTTTCTACCCATTTCCAAGGAGAAAGAATTTCGCAGATGCTCTCGCAACTGTATGACATTGCCTTGGAAAAAGAGGACTGGGACAAGGCTATTACAGTCCTTAAGACCATGTTAGAAGGTGAACCTAATTCTGAATGGGCTCGTGAACAACTTGTCGAGTCGTATCGCCAAAAGTATAAGGATCACAGTCGACTAGAAACATGTATTGAAATCTCGAATCTTACGAAGTCTTATCGGGATGTTCATTCTGCGATTGATGATTTTGAAAAGAATATCGCCTTCGACAAAGGTTCCTTTGTACATCACAAAACATGGAGCATCGGTCGTATTAGTGAATTATCACATGAGAATGTTGTTATTGATTTCGCCTCTAAGCGCAATCATAGCATGTCTTTGAGTATGGCTTTCAGTTCTTTGCAAGTCTTACCAAAGCATCATATTTGGGTCTTGAAAAGTGTTTTTCCAAAAGAAAAACTTACTGAAAAATTTAAAACTGATATCTCTTGGGGTTTGAGAACTCTCATTACCAGTCATGACAACGGAGCCACACTTCGCGAAATGAAGGCTGAAATAGTCCCCTCCATTCTGAGTGCTAAAGAGTGGACCCGTTGGCAGACTCAAGCCAAAAAAGCTCTTATGAATGATCCTCTCATTGGGTTCCTCCCTAGCAACCCTGATGTCTATACCGTTCGAGAGACTCCCATCTCTTACGAAGAGAAATCACTTGGTATTTTCCGTAATGAAAAACGATTTTATCAAAAAGTACGTATCGTTCGTGATTTTTTAGTCACGGGAGACCCCGAATCAGAATTCTTTATGGAAATGGTGCAATATTTCAAAGACCAATGTACCAATTACCAAAAGGTAGATGATCAAGAGATCTCTAGTTTCCTCTTTGTCGATTATCTATGTGATAAGTTCCCATTCTTAGAGAGACCGAGTGTAGATTTCAAACATCTCTATGGTATGATCGACAGAATCCCTACTACCTTTAAAAAAATCGAAGATTCTGAATTAAAGAAATTATTTATTAATAATGTAGTTGATGTTGAAGAACCTGAGATGGTTGAGAAGGTGTTAGTAGCTCTCTATCCCCACTACCTCACTAGTTACATTATGGATACGCTCCACGATCAGGGGAAAAAGAAAGTTATTGAAGATATGTTTAAAAATGCAGTCCGCAATTATCGAGAGAATGCTGATCTGTTTACCTATCTATCGCGTACATATGATCAAAAGTACTGGGAAAAAAAGATGAAGGTTCCTTTCGAATCTTTACTTACCAGCCAGTTACAACTCCTCGATTATGCTTTTAATGCTATAGAAGCAAGGAAAGCTACTACCGAAAACCGTAAGATTGCCAAAACACTTACCACCATCATATTCGAGGAACGTCTCATTTTTGAGTTCCTGAAAACTGCAAATGAAGGTGCCGCTCAACGTATTAGTTTTATTGTAAATCGGATGCAAGGTTTAGACATTGCGCGGAAGGTTGAAGTTAAACATGCTATTTTAGAAAAATTCCCAGAATTTGTTTTCTTGGGTGAAGAAGAAATTCATGCCGAGCTTGTCTCAAGTGGACTACTCGTTACCCAAGCCAAACTCATTGAGAAGCAAAATGAACTCGAACGTATTATGAATGTTGAAATTCCTGAAAATTCCAAAGAGATTGGAGCAGCCCTCTCATTAGGCGATTTACGTGAAAATTCTGAATATAAAGCGGCTAAAGAGAAACAGGGGATTCTAAATGTAACGATGATTCGCTTAACGGATGAAATCTCACGTGCAGCAGTGATTTCTCCAGAGAATGTAGATTCTAAAAAAGTCTCGTTTGGAACTGAAGTCACTCTCAAAAATAATAGTACTAATGAAAATGAAACCTACCGTATATTCGGACCGTGGGAATCTGATCCACACGAAAATACGATTAGTTATCTAGCTCCTTTTGGTGCAGAATTACTCGGACATAAAGTAGGTGACAAGTTTACATTTGAAATTAATGAACGTAATTATGATTATACAGTAATCTCTATAACTGCCTTAGATTTCTAAACTACAGGATGAATCCAAAGAAAGAGCGTTGATCATTCAACGCTCTTTCCTTAAAAACACACGCATAAAATCTATCCCTGTTACATGGTACATCAAGAGTGTGACTCCAATTGCAATCCCATACAACCCACCTAGAATTCCCGCATTACGCATCGTGCTCCCACCGTGCCACCATATGGGACTACTGTATCGTACATAGATCCAACCGAGTAAAACTAATGGTAGATTAACCAAAATGAGTTTAATCAAATCTAAAAATAATTGTTTGTGTTGTATGGAGAATACTTTGGTTTGGAGCAAGACAAACCATAAACACAGCGCACCAATACTAAAAGCAACGGTATTGGCCAAACTTAAAGAGCGAGCTCCTAATCCAAGACGTACTCCACTCCACATACAGATAATATCAACACCAGCTACAATCAGACTGAAAATTAATGCTAGTCTAAATTTTCCAGTTGAGAAACAGACTCGCTGTAGAAAACTATACCAGGCGACAATGGGCATACCTAGGGCAAAATAGAAAAGAACTGAACCAGTTTCTAGACTGTTTTTTAGGGTAAATAGCCCTCCTTGGAGCAATACAGCCGTAGTTTCATTACGTAACACCGTGAGTGTTATAGCGGCTGGAAGCAAAAATGTAGCAATATAGATTAATCCTTTGCTAACCAGAGAACCTAAAACCTGTTTTTCTCGACGATAAAAGGCCACAACCATCGCTGGAAAAAATACGGTCGAAATTGCAGCATAAAAAATACCATACGGAGCTTGCCAAATAATGATGGCATTTGTGAATGCTGTCACACTCCCCTCAAACAGAGATGAAGCGAAATAGAATGCTACTTGCTGAGCAAGGATAGCACTCAGAGCTGTAAATGTTACGGGGGCCCAAGAGCGCATGACACGCTTAAAATCAGGAGAGGAGAAATGTAAGGAAAATTCTAACCGATACCCAAATCTTCTTAACCGTAACCAGGTAACCAAGGCTTGTAAGGAACCTCCTAAAACGACACCTAACGCCATTGAAAAGGCTCCTAGTTGGGTATGTGTAAAATATATGCTGGCAATAACTGTAACAGAAAAGAGCAATGGAGCCGCCGCCGCGGCAAAGAATGAACCATGACTTTGGAGAACTCCTCCGTATAAAGCTGAAAATGAGATGGTTCCTAAAAATACCATAAAATAGACCAACAATTGGCTTGAGAGTTGTATATGGGCGACAGAGGAGAAGTCACTTAAAAAACGGATGAGTGGCTCACGCCAGAGCCATGTTAATAGGACTAGAAAAAGAGAGATGGACAATTGGAAAGCTTGCATTCGGGCTAATAACGCTTTCGATTGTGTAATACCACCCTGCTCTTTGGTAATTAAAGCCGTAAAAACTGGAATATAAGCACTACTCATGGCGCCTTCTGCAAAGAGTTTACGAAAGTTATTGGGAATATTAAAAGTAAAGTTTATAACATCAGCCACACCAGTAGCCCCAAATACAGTAGCAATCGCACGCGCTTTGATAACTCCGAGAATGCGTGATGTCAAAGTGCAGAGCATAATAACTACAGAGTTTTTGGCCGCTTTTTGGCCTGTTACATCCGTCTTACTTTCCATAGTAACGGGCCAGATATCCTTTTTTAAATTGGGTGAATTGATCCTTCTCTATCGCTTGTCGCACACGAAGCATCAGCTGATACAGATAGGTCAAGTTATGTTCTGTTGCTAACATGCCACCTAACATCTCTCCAGCTTTAAATAGATGCCGCACATAGCCCCTTGAGTAGTGTGTACATGCTGTACAGGTACACCCCTCAGATAAAGGACCAGTGTCAAATTCATGTTTGACTTTTTTCATTTGAATCATACCATCTTCGGTAAATACTGCTCCATTACGGGCCGACCGGGTAGCTAAGACACAGTCAAAGAGGTCGATTCCATTGGCCACAGCATCCAGAATATAATCCGGAGTACCAATTCCCATTACATAACGAGGTTTCTCACTAGGCAGGTATTGTGTGGTAAAAGCAAGATAATCAAAAAATTGCTCTGGTGTCTCACCTACTGACAAACCACCAATGGCAATTCCAGGAAAATCGATCTCCGATATCGCTAACGCACTCTCTTTTCGTAATTCTTCATAAAAATTACCTTGTACTATACCAAAAAGATTTCCTTCAAATCCCTCTAAAGATTGCCAATGGTCATACGATCGTTTAGCCCACCGGTGGGTAATTTCCATAGCCTCACGGGCCTTGTGATAGGTAATGTCGAAAGGAGTACACACATCAAGACACATAAGGATATCACTACCAATAACGTGTTGGATATCGACTACTTTCTCAGGTGTAAAATGATGCCGGGAACCATCAATATGACTTCGAAAGGTTACTCCCTCTTCTCGAATTTTACGCAAGTGCGAAAGAGAAAAGACTTGAAACCCACCACTGTCAGTGAGGATATTATCGTTCCAATTGGAGAAATTATGTAAGCCACCAAACTTTTTCAACACCTCAATTCCCGGTCTCAAATAGAGATGATAGGTATTTCCTAAAATAAGATTATACCCAATATCACGTACGTCAGAATGATACATGGCCTTCACTGTTCCGTTCGTACCCACCGGCATAAAGGCGGGAGTTTGAACAATACCATGTGGCAAGGAAACTTCCCCACAACGAGCTAAACTATTGGCATCTTGGTGCGTTTTTGTAAATATTTTCTTCATTGTAATTAAATCCTTCTGAGTGCCAATAAAACACTTGAGATTAAGAATAAAACTCCCATTGGTGCTAATGTACCTAAACTGGGAGAAATTAACCCTTGTTTGGCAAAAATCATACTAAGCATCTGCATAACAAAATAGATTACAGCAATAGCTAAACTTGAGAGAATACTGAGTATAAGGACGTTTTTCCTCCATGTAAAGACTGTAGTGCAAGAAATGAAAATAAGAATTAGGGGGGTTAAGTTCCCAAAAACACGGGCGCCTAAATCAGAAGCATATTCAGCATACTGACTCGAATTCATCATTTTAATTCTTTGAACATACCGTAGAGCACCCTGTAATTCCATCGTAGTAATATCTGTTGTCAGGTTTCTAAATAGAGCCGGTTCCATAGTAATAGCTTCATTATGATACTCATCTAGACGCTCGATAAATAGCGTTGTACCATCATCTTCAACAAGATATTTCCTCACATCTTTAAAAATCCAATACGTTCCATTAAATGTTCCACTAGCTGCATCTACACGCAAGTTGAGCCGTTTATTCTCATCTAACATAATGAGAATAACAGAAGAAATACGTGGACCAGATTCAATATAACGACCAGCATGTACTATATAGTTGCCTTCTGGTGATTGCAAAGTAACATCACGATTTTCCATAACTTGGCGTTGACCTAATTTAGTTTCGGTAAGAATAATTTTTTCACGTAAGGCTGGAATTGCAATTTTTTCAGAAAATATAAATTGAAAACTGATTGCGAAAAACCCTAAAAGTATAATAGGGACAATAATACGTTTAAATGAGTAACCGATGTTAGCCAAAATTATCATTTCATTATTGGCATGCAGCATAGATAAAAAATAGGTAGTAGAGAATAATGCAGCCGGGCCTAACGCTAAACATATTGCTTGGGGAATATATAAAAGTGTCAGGTACCCTATTTCCTTATAACTGAAAGCGTGAGAAACATACTGGTCAACTTGAGAAAAAATATCGAATAAGACTAAAATTAAAGAAATTAATACTACTGACGTAAAAATAAGGCGAAAAAGTGATCCTATGATATAGCGGTCTAACCGTTTCATAATCGCCTCCGCTGGAGGAGAAGGATAAAAGCTAGGAATGCCATCACCACATTCGGGATCCACATGAGAAATCCTGGATTGATTGCTACACTCAAAATTCTAGTTTGGGCAAAAAACAATAAAAACCAATAAGCACTCGCGACTAACAGACTAAGACCAAATCCAAACAACCGCCCATGTTTTATGCGGAGAAACGAGAGAGGAAATGTAATAAACACTAACACAAAACAACTTACTGACAAGGCAATCTTCTTATGCATCTCAGCACGATAGTACTGAAGATAAAAGTTTACATCCTTTTGTTTTTCCAATACAAGTAGCTCTTGTTCCACCTCGATAATAGCGCCCAGCAGCGCCCTATCAAATGGTAATTGACGCAGGAGGTCCGCCTTCTTACCCTGCAACTTCACTATTTCTGTTTTTCTAGTCAGTTTAGTGGTGTCCAAACTTTGTTTCCGTACAGCAATTAAAGTACGTAGGTCTCGCGTGCTTAACTGGGATGGTGTCACATCGGTAAAACGGGCCACCTGCTTACTGAAATCGAGGTAAAAGGTCATGTTTTTTGCATCAGCTAACGTAAAACTCTCTACAGAACTCCCTTTAGAATTTAAAATTACAGGATTTTTCACATCGAGTCGGTATAAGAAAGAATCCAGATCAACTAAAGAAACTCGTCCATCAGTAGCAGTAATCACCTGATTTTCAGATTGTGATGCACTATCGAAGAGCACAAGAGACCCTATAGTAGCATCCTGCACCTCGCCAGTTACTAGGACAATATCGCCGATTTGATTTACAGCGTACGATTCTATTTCAAGGGTTGGTAAATCACGTAATAGTTCACTGTACAACTCTTTGAAACGTTGATGACTATAGGGAAGCATGACATCTGCTACAAAGAATGTAAGCAAAGCCAAAATAAATCCCATGGCAGCAATTACTTCGAACATGCGCCGCAACGAAATCCCAGCTGCCCGTAGGGCTAAGATTTCATTTTTGGCTGATAAATCACCAATAACCATCGAAGCGGCACTTAATGTAGAAAAAGGGATGGTATAGAGTAATATTTGGGGGACAGAGAGGGCTACTAATTGTAAAACTGACCAGAAATTTACATTTTTCAGGAGGATTTTTTGTGCAAAAAGTAATAGTTGATTAATAAAGAAGATAAAAAAGAAAAATAGAAAAGCTACGAGGAGAGAGAGGAGGAACTCACGTAACACATAGCTGCGCAAAGTCGTGTAAGTGGAGACACTCCGCCCCTCCATATTTTATACTCCTGTCGATCCAAACCCTCGTCCACCCCGATTTGTAGCAGTTATAGTTTCAACTTCTATAAATCGGCCTTGAATCACTGGTGCCAGTATCAATTGTGCAATACGTTGACCATGCGAAATGACAAATGGCTGGGATCCATGATTGATGAGGATAACTTTAACTTCTCCCCTATAATCACTATCAATGGTTCCAGGACTGTTAAGTACTGTTACTCCATGTTTAGCAGCCAGCCCACTACGAGGCCTCACCTGCCCTTCATAACCAGAAGGAATCTCAAGCATCACGCCAGTTGGAATGAGGGCCTGACCTCCATGTTCTTTAAGGGTAATAGTACGGTCCGGGAGCCAAGCACATAAATCAGCACCCGCAGCATATTCTGTGGCATAGAGTGGTAGTGAAGCAGATTCTGCTACTACCACTCGTACTGTAATGACTTGCTTTTCAGCCATATTATTTGTTTTCTTGCTCTTCTAAAGCATCAACATAGCTCAAATTCAAACGACCCATGCGGTCAACCTCAATGAGTTTAACAGGAATGACCTGGTTGACACTTAACACGTCATTAACATTATTTACTCTGGTTTTAGATAACTTACTGATATGGCAGAGTCCCTCTTTGCCAGGTAAGATTTCAATAAAAGCACCAAAATCCATAATTCTCTTTACGGTACCTGTGTAAATACGTCCTACTTCAGGCTCTTCCACAATAGATTTAACTAAATCGAGAGCTTTTTGTGCACTTACACTGTTTTTTCCAAAAATGGTGACAGTACCATCATTTTCGATATTGATTTCAGCTCCAGTTTGTTCGGCAATACCTTTAATAGTCTTACCACCGGTACCGATAACAGCACCAATTTTATCTTCATCAACTTTAAAAGTGAGGATTTTAGGAGCATATTCTGAAATTTCTTTTCTGGAGGTCGCTAATGTCTGATTCATGATATCGAGGATGTGTAAACGACCCTTCTTAGCCTGTGCCAGAGCCTTAGTCATGATCTCTTGAGTAACACCGGCAATTTTTATATCCATTTGAAAGGCTGTTATACCATCTTTTGTACCAGCTACCTTAAAGTCCATGTCACCAAGATGATCTTCTTCACCCAGAATATCACTCAGCACCTTATACTTTTTATAATCAGGGCCATCAGTAATCAGTCCCATCGCAATTCCTGCTACCGGTGCTGACACTTTAACCCCAGCATCCATCAGCGCTAAGGAGCCTCCACAAACTGTAGCCATTGAAGAAGATCCGTTAGATTCCAAAACTTCGGAGACTACACGTATAGTATAGGGGAAATCAGTCTTATCAGGAAGAATACCTTCTAAGGCCCGTTGAGCTAAATGACCATGACCAATTTCACGGCGACCAGTCCCCAATCTTCCTGTCTCACCAACACTGAAAGGAGGGAAGTTATAATGCAGCATGAAATTATTAAAATACTTCTCACTATCAATGGTATCAAACATCTGTTCATCACTAGCTGAGCCTAAGGTGGCAGTACATAAACTCTGAGTTTCACCACGGGTGAATAGAGCACTACCATGAGTATGTGACAACAGCCCTACTTCACAGCTGATTGGTCTAATTTCATCAACTTTACGACCATCGGTTCGTACGCCATCATCTAAGATTGAAGCACGTAAAATTGAATATTCAAGTTCTTCAAACATTGCTGAAACTTTCCCTGGGTTCCCACTCTCTTCAATGACGTCCGCAAATTTTTCGGCAACTTGCTGCTTTACTTCATCTAAAGCGGCGTATCTTTCCATCTTCCCTTTAACGAAGCTCGCTTTTTTATATAAGGGAGCAGCAAATTCACGAATCGGTTCTAAGAAAGAGAGATCTTCTTCAACTTTAACGATTGGCAATTTCTCTTTACCGGCAATCTTTACTAATTCTAATTGAATATCACAAAGATCGGCTATGATTGGTTGAGCAGTGGCTATTGCTTCTAACATCATCTCCTCAGAGACCTGCTTAGCTCCCCCTTCAACCATGGTAATGCCATCTTTAGTACCAGAGACAATAATCTCTAACTCTGCTTTTTCAATCTCTTGAAACGTGGGATTTACCACATATTTACCATCAATGTAGGCTATGCGAACAGCCGCAGTTGGGCCATTAAAAGGGATATCACTAATTGAGACAGCTGCAGATGCAGCAATCATAGCAATGATATCGGGTGGGTTAACCATGTCAGTACTCACCACGGTGGGGACTATTTGAATTTCACGACCAAAGGCAATATCAAACAACGGACGCATCGGTCGATCAATCAAACGTGAAACAAGGATCTCTTTATCTTTAGGGCGTCCCTCACGTTTGAGGAAACCGCCTGGTATTTTTCCTGCTGCATAATATTTTTCATTGTACTCAACTTGTAAAGGGATGTAGTCAAGTGGAGTTTCAGGTTTCCGTCCGCTACACGCAGTTGCAAGAACCGCACTACCCTCATAATAAGCATAGACAGCACCATTGGCCTGTTTGGCCATTTTCCCGGTTTCTAGCACTAATTCGCCAGAACCAATTCTCATTTTTACTGATTTAATCATAATTTCCTACTTCTTTTGTTCTTTTCTTTTACTAGAGCGTCATACCCTAAAAACGGAAACAGCCTCAAAACCCCTAAAAGAGGTAGAGGCTGAATCCTTTTATTAGCATATACTACTCTTCAATTATTTTCTCAATCCTAACTTCTGAATGAGTTCGCGATAGTGATTGATATCATTATTGCGGACATAACGAAGAAGTCTGCGACGCTTTCCTACCATCTTCAACAGTCCACGACGACCAGCATGGTCTTTGGGAAACTCTTTAAAGTGATCTTGTAGATCACGAATCCTTGCAGAAAGCAATGCGATCTGCACATCAGAGGAACCGGTATTACTTGCATCTCCCCCAAACTCAGCTACGATTTGAGACTTCATTTCTTTTGTCAACATATTTACGTTAACTCCTTTACAAATTGCAAATTATCAAACCGAGTGGTCATACCCGAACTTGCATGAAAAACATGTGGTGTCGGAGAAGTTTTGCTCGTTAACGTAAGAAACTCTTCGTCAAGTGAAGCAATCATCTTCCATTCCGACTTGTCAGCCATGACTAATACGGTTTCATACATCCCTGGTGGCGGCAGAAGCTGTACGAACGAACCAATCGGAAATTGCAGGGGATATTCGGTGTGCTTGGAAGGTAAATGGGCCAAGTCCAATGAATAACTCCTGCCGAGCTGTGCCATTATCTCTGACACTCTGCCCTCTCTGAGAGATAGACGCACTAATGTGCTACTGTCCTCTGTCCCATCCGCTAAACGGTACATTTTAGGCACACACACCTGTGCACCTGCGGTATAGCGAGGAAGAATCATCCGAAGTTCCTCCACGCCTGTATCAGCGCGGGAACCACAGCGGAAGTTCTCGCCGACAACTATACTGCGGACATCGAACATTGTACAACAACGTGCGACAAACTCCTCTCCAGTTAGTTTACTGAAATCAGGAGAAAAGTCAATCACAACTAAATAATCAACTCCAAGATTGGAAAAGAATTCCGTACTTTGTCGAAGACTCATTAACGGCTGAGCAAAAGGATTTCTCCCCATAATCGTCTTCGGATTTTGAGAAAAGGTCATTACTACAGTTTTCCAATCCACTTGCTCACGAGCTAATGAAACAGTCTTCTCTATAATACGCTGATGTCCAATATGGAGCCCGTCATAGACACCGATGGATACCACCGTAGATAGGTTAGATAACGCGCGTGAATTATATAATTGGTCAAAATCATGTATTTCCACCACTACATCTCCAAACAAGGTAGAGAATATATTTTGTTGGGTACTCCTCGCTCATCAAGTCCTACTACTGCTAACAAGATATTTTGAGGATCACATACCAATGCTGTAACATCCTCAGGCTCTACCTTTGATTCTATGATAGCATCTTTAGGGGGTAGATTACCATATCTTAACCGTTGTGCGCCAGCTTCGTCGACAGTGAGACTGCCCATCTTATCTAACATCTGCAATCGCTCTATGCTTGTCTCAGCATGGGTCAGCAACGTGGCGGCATGTTGAGAATCGACAGCGTCTTCAAGTGTAAAAGGGCCAATGGCATTTCGTTTTAAAGCAACGAGATGTCCCCGTGAATTACACGCTAGGGCGATATCACGGGCTAAAGAGCGAATATAAGTGCCCTTGGAACAATGCACTTCGAAAGTCAAAAAGGGAGGCTGCCAATCTAGAATAGTAGTTTCATATAGAGTAACTTCACGTAACGGGACTTCAAAATCTTGACCAGATCTGGCCAATGCATGGGCACGTTTACCATCGATATGTATAGCTGAATAGTGTGGAGGTCTTTGTTCAATAGTCCCTTGGAACTGTTGAAAAATTACCTGTTCAATCATTTCAAGCGTGGGAATATCTCCAGTAGCAATAACCTCACCTTCAGGGTCCAATGTACTGGTTTCTGCACCGAAAATCATTGTTGCAGTGTATCGTTTATCGAGATTTGAAACTAAGAGAGTAAGTTTTGTAAAAGAACCGGTGAGGACAATCATAAGTCCTTCGGCAAACTTATCAAGAGTGCCACCATGGCCCACTTTTTTATCGATAACCCGTTTAACCGGTCCTAAAGAGGCAAAAGATGTAATACCGGTAGGTTTATGCAACAACAAAAAAGAGGATCTACTCTTCATCTGTTATGTGTAAACTCTCGATTAAGGCTTCTACAGCCTGCGCTTCTTTAATAGAAGTGTCAACTTTAAAAGTGAGTCGGGGTGTATTGCGTGTCTGCAGTACATGGGCAAGGCGTTGCTGAATAAATCCAGCTGCACTCTGCAGAGCATCCACCGATTTATCTAACTCCTCATCTTCTACGAACGAGGAAATTAAAACTGTAGCATACGCCTTATCTTTGGATAAAGTTACTCTACTAACCGAAACAAAAGGATTGAGCCCGTGATGTTTTATTTCACGGGTCACAATCATAGTACTAATTGTTTCTTGAATGCGGGATTCTAACCGCTGATGCATATAATCACTCATTTACTTTCAACTTTTTCTTAATTTCGATCACATCGATAACCTCAAGGATATCTCCGGCTTGTAGGTCCTGGAAGTTCTCGACCCCCACACCACATTCAAATCCTTCAACGACCTCTTTGGCATCATCTTTGAATCGCTTAAGTGACGAAATCTTACCCGTATGTAATTTAATACCATCACGAATAACATTGACCTGTGCATTTCGTTTAATTTTACCATCCATAACGTGACAACCAGCAATTACGCCAATTTTTGGAACCTTAAAGGTATCACGCACTTCCACTTGCCCAATAACAATTTCTTTTCTTTCAGGCGCTAGCATACCTTCCATGGCAGCGCGGATATCATCAACGGCATCATAGATAATATTATACCTTCGTATTTCAATCTTTTCTTGTTCAGCCAGAGCCTGTGCTCGTGGAGTTGGTCGTACATTAAAGCCTAAAACCAGGGCAGTCGAAGCGATGGCTAAGTTTACATCATCTTCGATAATAGCACCGGCTGAAGCTCGCAGTACATTAAGGTGAATCTCATCCGTAGAGAGTTTCTCTAGGGCATCTTGGACGGCCTCAACAGAGCCTTGTACGTCTCCCTTGATAATCACATTCAACTCTTGAATAGTACCATCTTTGATAGTTTCATAGATGTTCTCGAGGGTAACTTTCTTAACATTCTTGGCCTGTCCCTGACGCTCCAACTCTTGTCGCTTAGCACCCACTTGTCGAGCTTGTTTCTCGTTAGCGGTTACTTGGAAAGGATCACCTGCTCCAGGAATATCACTTAAACCAATAATTTCAACCGGAGTAGCTGGTCCAGCTTCCATAATTCTATTACCACGATCATCGGCCATGGCTCTCACTTTACCGGGATAAATACCAGCCACGAAGTTATCACCTTGATGGAGTGTACCGCGTTCAATAATCACTGAAGCGACAATACCACGTCCTTGGTCGATCCGTGATTCTAAGACTTTACCTTCAGCCCGTACTGTGGGGTTAGCCTCAAGTTCAAGCATTTCAGCTTGTAGGAGAATTGTATCGAGTAACTCTTCAATACCAAGCTTTTTCAAAGCTGATATCTCACAGAACAAGGTACTACCACCCCACTCTTCGGGCATGAGACCATGGTCACTTAATTGTTGTTTGACCCGATCAATATTTGCTTCTGGTAAGTCAACTTTGTTAACAGCCACGATAATAGGTACTTTTGCAGCTTTAGCATGATCGATTGCTTCTAACGTCTGCGGCATAACACCGTCGTTAGCTGCAACTACCAACACTACAATATCTGTAACTTGTGCACCACGCGCTCTCATCATTGTAAAAGCTGCGTGTCCAGGGGTATCTAAAAATACAATATCACCTTTTCCTGCTAACGTAACTTTATAAGCTCCAATGTGTTGAGTGATTCCACCAAACTCATCGGCGACCACATCTGTAGAACGAATTGCATCGAGCAATTTTGTTTTACCATGGTCTACGTGACCCATAATGGTGACAATAGGAGCCCGAGCTGTAAGAGCTCCCTCTTTATCGTCATCGGTTGCAATTAATGTTTCATCATACAATGAGACGATATTTACTTCACAATCATATTCACTGGCAATAAGGGTTGCTACATCAGAGTCAATCTGCTGGTTAATCGTAACCATCATACCCATCTTCAACAATTTTCCAATAATTTCTGAAGCCTTGAGATTCATCTTCTTGGCTAAATCGGCCACGGTAATAACTTCCATAATATCAATTTTCTTAGGAACCGGTCTGGCCTTATGAAAATCCTTACGCTTAATATGGAAATCTCGCTCTGTAACACGTTCAGGCTTTTTATATTCTCTTCTCTTTCTGTAGACTTTCTTGGAAGTTTTTTGGACAACTGTCTCTTGTTCCGGACGCGGTCCACTTGGACGCGGACCTCTACCCCCACCACCAAACGGCGGTCGGCTAGGGCCACGACCCGTTGAAGGACCCGTATAGGGTGGTCTGCCACCGCTGCTAGGCGGTCTCCTTCCACTGGAAGGGCCTGGATAAGGTCGACCACTTTGTCTTGGACTAGGCGGACGAGGACTTCCCCCAATTTGTCCAACTTGTCTTGGCCCATTTGATTGCGGAGAGCGACTTTGTGGTGGATTATTTTTCTTCCACTCGGCATGATCTTGTGCTGTCTGTCCTTGTCCTGGTACAGGCGGTAAATTTTTAGGAGCCCGCACAACAGGTGTGGAAGGACCAGCATTTGGAGTACGTCTAAACGGATGCTCCGATGTTTGACGTCTTCCTTCACGACTGGTTGCCGATTTTTGAGGTGTTTTTACAGCAGGTTTTTCTGTGGACGTCCGTTCAGGAGTTGATTCGGCGACCTTTTTTGGTTCCTCCGCGACTCCCTCAAGAGGTTTTTTTACAACTTTATCCGCAGGTTTCTCTGCTGGTTTAGCTTGAGATTTTACCCTCACAACCCGTTTTTTGACCACAACCACTCTCTTCTTTTCGACAGGACGTGCAGATTCAGCTTCGCTTGGGGGCGAAGCAGGCTTTGCACTCCCAGTCCTGTGTTTAATTAAGGTTGTTTTAGGTTTCTTATCTTCTTCCGCCATAATATCTTTCGATTACTCCTCGTCTACTTCCACTTCTTCAAAACTTAACCCGACACCGCAACTAGGGCAACTTGTCATATCAGGTGACAGGGTATGTCCACATTCGGGGCAAAGGAATTCTTGTTCAATCTCTGTGGCATCCTCTTCCTCAACAATGTCGACATAATCTCCAAGTACGTTGTGGATAACATGTACATCTTCTTCAGTGATATCGCCAAAGCTTTCAATCTCTTCATCCGACAAGTTGACAAATTCTTCAACAGTATAGATATCGTGAAATTGCAACTTTGCAATCAATTCTTTAGATATCTCATTGATGTCGCTGAGTAACAATTCTTCCTCTTCCTCATCTTCATAAGAGAGATCAAAAGCAGGAAGATCGGTAAACAAAGCATCCACACGTTCTTTCGTATCAACATCTAAGTCCATCTCACGATACTGTTCCATCGTCTTCACGTCAATGATCCAGTCAGCAAGCTTATTGGCCAGTCTCACATTGATTCCCTGTTTTCCAATTGCCAAAGAGAGCTGGGAATCTTCTACAACTGCGACTGCAGTCCGTTTGCCCTCATCAAGAATAACCACACGTTTTATTTCAGCCGGTGATAGGCAATTTTTAATATATTCAATAGGATCCGGATCGTACCGTAATACATCAATCCGCTCCCCTTCCATTTCACGCATAATAGTCTGAACTCGAATTCCTTTCAAACCCACACACGCCCCCACCGGGTCAAGGTCAGGTCGATGAGAGAAAACCGCAACTTTTGTTCTATAGCCTGGTTCACGTACAATTTTGTGAATCTCTATAGAGTGGTCATACACCTCAGGAATCTCTAATTCAAACAATTTTCGGACAAACTCGGTATGGGTCCTTGAAAGTATAACACGTAATTGCCCATGTTCAGGTTTCTCTACCTGATACACATAACACTTAATCTTATCATTCTTACGATAGGCTTCCCGTGGACTCTGGTACCGTTTTGGTAACGTTCCTTCAGTTTTACCCAAATCGATAATCATATCACCGTTAAGTTCACGTTGATAATATCCAATGATCATCTCCCCTTCTTTCGTTTTGAATTCTGAATAAAGGGTATCTTTCTGGATTTCCCGTAGATCTTGCTTTGCTTTTTGTTTTGCACTCTGCACAGAAATCCGGTCAAAGGTTTTTGGATCAATAGGAATTAAAATTTCATCGCCTATATCACAATCTTCATGCAACTCACGGGCCTCTTGAAGAGAAATCTCATCAATTTCGCCATCGAAGTCATCATCTTCAACAATAGTTTTCCGAGAAAACAATTGCACATCATCATGGGCTTCGTTAAATTGCACAACGGCATTATCACTAGTTCCAAATTTACGTTTGTATGCGGCAAGCAATAATCCTCTTATTGTTTCAAGAACAAGATCTTCGCTAATTCCTCGCTCGCTGACAAGAGAGCGTATCGCTTCTCCTAAATCATTGGACATTACTACATATCCTCCCATGCATATGCTAATTTAGCCTTATGTATCTGGCTGAATGGAATATGATATTCAGCAATAGTTTCGGTTGTATCTTCAACTTTAGCTCGACTTAATACAACCTCTCCATCACCCTCGCTTTCTATAATACCCTCAACCCAAGCTGAAATTCGTTGGTCGTATATTCGACATCGTTGTCCAGCAAAAAGTGAAAATTCATATAAATCACGAAAATTCCGTTGCAATCCAGGGGTCGAAACCTCTAAATCAATATCACGATCACCTTCAATGATTCCTAAACGGGGTCTAATTATACGGTGTGCTTTGGCACACTCTTCAACTCCCGCCCTATGATCGGTTGTGGTTACCGTAACCACTATTCGAATAGTATCTCTTTGCTCACCCCGGCGGACATCAACTACGAGTATACCTACGGGATTAAGTACCTTAGAGAGTTCTATGAATAATGCGTCATTACGAATGATATCTTGCAACATAACTCCATTAAAAAAGGGATCGACTTCTGCGATCCCCAAAAATCCTGACTAACTGTTAAAACAGTAGTCCATTTGAACTTTATTGTCAATCCATCGCTATGCAAAGTCCGAATATCGGCTTGTGAATAACCTGCTCCAGCTTTGCTATACAAGTGTACAACGTAGCTCCAGTTGTCATCACATCGTCAACAACTACAAGGGCATCGCAGCTATCTATTGCTTGCGCATAGATCTGCAATTGCTTGGCCTTAACATAATATGAAGCTGGAGCTGCTGTCAACCGTGAGGCTCTCGACAAGTTTTTTTGTGCACCTTTCCCACGTCGCTCGAGTAACAATCCTAGTGTATGCGCATTTGTACGTGTAATAGTTTTTGCAATTGTTATCATCTGGTCCCACCCACGGGCACGACGGCTTGGAATACTGCATGGAACCGGGACAATGATCAAATTGCGATACCCTTTTAAAACATCGGTAAGAAGTGTCGCTAAGGCAAAGCAAAGGAGCTTTACATGCGCTTTCTTGTAGCGCACCACTATCTCCTGCATTTCTTTTGTATAGAGCCCTACCCGGACAACCAGGGGCCCTTTCGCGTTACATTGACAGGAGGAGTCAGCATGGAAAAGAGGAGCACCACAGCTTACACACGAGCACGAGCTTACCGCCTTATAGGTTACAGCCTTCAGTGCAGATGTGCAAACCGGGCACAGATAATCATCTAACCAATTAAAATTATGGCACAACGCACAAAATCCTAATGAATTGTTCATAGAATAATAAAGGGAACTAAGAGTATATTACTTCATTCCAATTCAGCCAACATAGCCTGGAGTCGTTCAATAAAATTCATAGCCTCAAGCGGCGTTGACTGCTCCAATGAATAGGATGCTATCTGGGCAATGATGGCATCATATTGGGATGAAAGATCTTCAGAAATCAACCCCGTAAAAAGTTCAAGTTGTTGACTAGAATCAGCAAAGGCATAATCGGCAAAATGTTGTTTTTGAAAAGTAGCAGCTCTCTTAATAACATCTAGGGGTAATCCTGCCATCTTAGCAACATGTAAGCCATACGAACTATCGGCAACCCCTGGTTGCACCTGACGAAGAAACACTATTTTTTGCTTAGATTCGGCAACAGCCAAAGTGAGCAATTGCATGGCACTGGTGTCGAGCATCGTCAACTCATGATAATGGGTAGCAAAAAGGGTTTTAACCCCTAATTCAACCATAGTGCCCATTACGGCATAGGCAATTGACATACCATCTTGTGTGCTCGTACCCCGTCCGATCTCATCCATGATCGCCAGCGATCGGCGGGTGGCCGTTCTTAAAATAAACGCCGCCTCCTGCATCTCGATCAGAAAGGTGGACTCGCCACGAGCTAGATTGTCACTGGCCCCTACCCGACAAAATAGTTTGTCGACAAGCCCAATTCTAGCCTGGCTAGCAGGGACATAGGCTCCCATATGAGCCATGAGAACAATTAATGCACTCTGGCGCAGATAGGTTGACTTTCCAGCCATGTTAGGTCCCGTGATGAGACAGAACCGATGGTCGTCAGATTCGATTTGCAATCCGTTAGCAACAAATTTCCCCTTAGCTAAAAACTGCTCTACGACTGGGTGACGTCCCTCTTCAATCACTAAGAGATCTTCATCTAGTATTTCAGGCTTACAATACTGGTATACTTGAGCTCCTTGGGCAAAAGATTGAAGACAATCGAGAGTTGCAAAAAACATACCTAACTGTAATAGGGGCGGAATATGCTTACCCGCAATTTCCAACAAATGGTCAAATATAGAACGTTCTAATGCATCTGCCTGCTCGCCACTAGCCACAATCTCAGTCTCTAATTGAATAAGTTCATCCGTAGTGTAGCGCTCGGCATTTACTAGAGTCTGCTTACGGTAAAACCATTCGGGAATTTTATGGGAATGTGTTTTGGGAATTTCCAGATAATGTCCAATAATTCTATTTTGCCCCAATTTTATGGTAGGAATCCCAGTCTCTTCTTTAAGCTTTTGCACATAATCAACTAAATTTTCAGTGCCAAAATTAGTCAGAGACCGCAACCGATCCAACTCTTTACTATAACCAGCTTTAATCACCTTCCCTGCCATAAATGGCCCCTGTGTATCTGCTTGCAAAGCTGAAAGGAGAATTTCCATCAAGGTGACTAAATCTGACATAGCATCTTGACCAACATATTCATCTAAGATGGCCTGGTAGTAGTCGGCAAAAGCTTCCGTCAAACTAAAGAAGGCGGCAATCGATTGTTGGATGGCAACTAAGTCCTGTGGGTTAGCCCGACGCATAGCGACCCGGGACGTTAAACGAGCAACATCACGTGTTTTGCTCAACAGTGAGCGTACCCGCGAGCGTTCATTTTCATGTTCAAGAAACCACGTCACATGATTTTGGCGTTTTAAGATAGCTTCAATATGGGCTAAAGGAGAGGCAATCCATTGTTGCAACAGGCGTGCTCCCGCACTGGTAGAGGTCAAATTCATGGCACTGAATAGTGTCCGTGCACTCGTCCCTTCTTGAAGGTTTTTGACTAATTCTAAGTTCTTGCGGGTGGCCTCATCAATGAGCACATGCGCACTTCGATCCTCTTTCTCAAAGGTGGTGATATGATCTAGAGTGGTCTGGGCAGTCTCTTGAAGGTACTGTAAAAGGGCGCCTCCTGAGGCTAATTCAAGATCTTTTTCTGCAATCCCGAACTGTTTCAGCCCAACCGTTGAAACATGGTCACGCAGTAAAGTGAACCCATGACTAATAGAGAAATACCACATTGGCAACCGCGTCATCATCGCCGCACTAGATTCTATCAGTTGCGCAAACACTGTGTTGGAAAAGAAATCTTCTTCATTCACTAAAATTTCACGTGGGTGTAACTCTTCAATAAGGGCACGTAGAGATTCAAAACGCTCTTCAATTGAAAGGACCACCATTCTAAACAAACCACTAGATAATTCACAATAAGAACAAGAAATGTGATCCTTAACAAAGGCCACACTTAAAATATAGTTATTGGAAGCGGCATCCAGAAATTCATCTTCTACCACTGTGCCGGGGGTAATGATTTGGACAATCTCCCTTTTAGCTATAGAGCGATTAGGCCCCGGCATCTCAGTCTGTTCACAGATAGCGATCTTCTTCCCTACATCAAGTAAGCGTTTAATATAATTCTTGGCTGCATGATAGGGAATTCCACACATAGGAATCCCATTACGTGCCGTGAGGGTAAGATTAAGAAGCTTTGAGACCTCTTTCGCATCATCTAGGAACATTTCATAAAAGTCTCCCAGACGAAAGAACAATATCTCATCCTGCAACTCACGTTTTAAGGAGAGATACTGTTCCATCATTGGTGTTACGTTACGTTCATCCATGTTCACCGAACTCAATAAATACTTTTAGTGATTGCTAAGACTAGTTTAAGACCACTATTTTCGTGAGAAGTTCTAAAGATTGCCCCTGGTTCCCACTCAAACGCATCATCCCCAATTTTATTAGCATTTTTAACTAAATATAACCCTAAGGGGAACCCAGGAATTTTTAAACGAATCCCTAACCCCGCAGCGAAATACCAGTTTAATGGATCCGTTCCGACACTTGTTAAATCACGAGCTGCACCCGTTGCACTTACGAAAACATCGCCCCACAACACATTTTCAGCAATTTGAATACTAAATTCCAACGAAGAATCCCATAAGAATTCAAAGTCAAAGACAGGTGTAATACCACGGGCAATGGTCATACCATCAATATACAGGTATTCAAATTTGGAGGCACTTATCCCTTTAATCCACTCTCCACTCCAGTCGCCACTTTTAGAATAATACTGATCAAACATGAATGAGACTGTAGTATTTAAACTCACCACTCCAGGAGTGGGTTTATCACCAGGAATATCAAAAAGTTTGAGAAAGCCAGAGGCACTGGTCGAAGAACGCATGTAGTTGGACAATCCACCTAATACACCACCAGCATAGATCAAATTTTGACTCACCACGTATCCACGCGTTGTATTTTGAATTAAATCACGCCCATCCCAGCTTACAGAGAACCCTAAACGATTTGAGAACTGCCAAGATTCTCCATATTTATCAATCAGATAATCATAAGGCGTATAGGCCACTGTATCGAATATAGCTCTATTTAGAGTAAATGTCGGACCAATAGAAAGAGTGAGCCGTCCAGGATCAAAGACGAAAGTATAGCCAGTGGTCAGCCCAATTGCAATTTTATATGAATCGTACGGCATTAAGAACTCAGCATTAGGCGTGGGTGAACCATCCGCCTTCCATTGAGCATAACTCGTGTATGGGTATGGATAAGCCTCATTCTGGCGCAATTCAGTAGTTGGAGAATGGTCTCCGAGAACGCGCCCATTTTTATATTGATTATGGGTAAATGACACATTGGCAGAATTCCCCCAACGCTTATCTTTGACCCAAGTATCGCGGAAGGTGACAGTAGCTGATTGAGAATCAGGTGAGAGCTCAGTCATGACTTCAAGGTCACGTCCAGTTCCGCCCACGTTAGTATCGGACCAAGAGAGGAAGCCGCTAACCGGGAATCCCTCTACGTTACCGCCAAAAGTAGCCCCAAAACCGATGTTCATCTGGTTTCCTTCGGTTACTTCATAGGTCACTACTAACGAATTCTCAGATGCTCCATAACTAATAGAGGGGATAACATCAGTTAACAACCCAGTATTATATAAATTCTGAGCACTCTTAATGTATTTGTCCTTACTGAATATATCGCCCACTTTTAAGGCTAATTCTCGTTCTAAAACATAGGGCTTGGTCTTGGTCAATCCACGAATAATAACCTGTTCCACCGAGGCCTGGCCCCGTTCCGTTATCACCACCGTATAGGCCACCGTATTGTCAGCAATATTTCGGGCCTCTTGTATATCGATGGTATTCTCTACATACCCTTCGTTCCAGTATAAATCAGCAATCTTCCCAATTTCAGATTGCACTTTAGAGATATCTAAAACACTTCCTAATTTCATGGTCAGCAGAGCAGAGATTGTGGCATCATCATAAACCGTATTTCCCTCCACTGTAATACCACCAAAGAACCATTTCTCACCCTCTTCTATCACAAATGTTAGGCGAATTTTTTTTATTGGAGCAGATTCTTCTCCAATCTCTTCTTGTTTTACTTCTAGAACTTTGGCGTCAATATAGCCTAACTTCTGATAAGCCAATTGTAAGGCTTGTGTATCGGCGGCTACTTTTGTGGCCTGATAATTCCCTGAATTGAAAAGAGATTGTACTTTGGTGGTAAACTCTTTTTGCAACACTGAAGAGGTGATCTCCTTATTCCCTTCAAAAACAATTTCCCCTACTTTTACCTGTCTTCCTTCAGTAATGGAATAGGTAAGATCAAGCAAATTACTCGATTCTTCAATGGTGTAGGCAGATTCTATGCTCACATCAGCATATCCGCGTTCCAGATAAAGTGCTCTCAAGGCCTCTTTTCCTGCATTTACTTTGTTCAAAGAGAGGAAATCCTTAGTCGAAACAGTGAGTTTGTCCTGTAAGATTTTAGATTTTATGCCATCATTTCCTACAAAGGAAATTGAACGAATTACCGGTAATTCAGTAAACGTGAATTCAATGGATAATTCATTGTTATGGACCCCTGTGCGCTTTGCTTCAGCTTGGAAAACACTAAATTTCAGGAGTTCATTGAGCTTAGCTTCTAATTCACGATAGGTTTCCTGTGAAAATGGGGTGCCTATATACGCATAGGTGATATCATCAATGGTCTCCGCAGAGACATTCTTTAACCCTTTATAGGAAAAACTACGGATGGGTTTATTCAAATACCAATCGTACTCAGTAATAGTAAAAGTAACTGCAATACCATCAGTTTTTTCATCGTTCTGATAATTAGGCAAGACATCTACTTTATCATAACCTTTTTCTCCATAGAGTTTTTTGATAGCTACCACGGCTTTATCCAAGCTTGCTGCATCGAACATGGTACCGATCTCTAAGTTAGCAGCACGTTTGAGTTCAGCAACAGTGGTTACTTTATGCCCTACAAACTGCAAAGATGTTAACTTTTGCCGCTCTACGAATTCAATATAGATAATCGACCTGTCGGTTGATCCATCTACACGGGCAGGAATAATCTCCACTTCTAAGAACAACCCTGTAGCTAGTAAGTCTGCACGCAACGAATCAATCACAGATTGGTTATAGGGAGTACCTACTAGAGGTTCAACATAAGGGTCTATGGTTGAGCTCTCCACATTTTGCAGATCTACGTAGACAAACTCTTGCATGGGTTTATTAACCCACCAAGTCTCTAATGCAGGTGGTTCATCTGCCGCGACAGAAAATAGAGCACCCATGACAAGGATAGAAAGTAAGAATTTCCGCAGCATGTAATCTCCTTCTAGAAATCAAATCTCTTCGTTACGCTGAATCCCATAGTATCGAATAAATCAAAAACCGACAACTCTTCAGGCTGTGTGAACAGACTGAACGTTGCTAGCGGATTTAACCATTCTACACTTAATTCAGTATCTATACGTAAATCTTCAGCTAAAAATGCAGTCCCTTTACCAAGTGGATTCCTTCTGAAATGGAACATCCCCTGTAAATATAATTCATCAAGAACATATTTACCAATATAGATAGTGGTATTATCTAAATATCGAGCCAGAGGACTAACTGCAGTATCGGCTACAATCCCAGGTAACGCATCAAACAAAATGTTTTGCAACAGGTTTGTACGGATCGTGAAAACATCTAAGCCCAATGAGTCGCGAATGATAGTCGAGAACCCTAAGGAAATTGTGGTATTTTGTAAAAGTCCAAGGCGTGATACTACATCTGTTGCAGCAGAAGCAACGGCGACAACCGAAGTAATACCAGTATCACGACCAGAGCCTGCTGTTACGATGTTCTGCCCCAGCAATTCTAGGATTTCATTCGTAGAACGCATAGGGATCGATTCAAATCGGGGATTTAAGTCTAAGATGTTAGAATCTTGTAACACCAAATAGATATCTATTTTCGTCCCATCTATATCAAACTCTCGTAAGCGGGCCCGCAAACTCAAAGTCGGTAACAACTCCCCTGTCAGATCAGTCATGACGGTGGGGAATTTTAAAACTCCTTCGGTAATGTAGAAGTTCTTTTGCACATAATAGATTTCTCCACTTCTAAAAGCTAATTCTCCTCCGATTGAAGTAATCATCTGTGGAGCTTCCACAACCAGCGAAACCCGTTGGTTATCGGCAAGGGTCGCTCGTAGAATAGGAGATTCAGCATTAGGGTATATAAATGAGATATTTTTTCCAGTTCGAAGAGTCATATCGATACTGGTACGCGTCTTTTCAACGATCCAACTAGGTAAATTGGGAATACCGAAGGAAAGAGAACCATCGGAGACGGTAATATCACCATAAAGGGTCTCTGCTGTTGGCGTACCATCAATCGAAAATGTACCAGAAACCATCGTGTGTATGTTCATATCGAGCGTTATGAGCGGAAGCCAAAGTGCAATTGGATTACTCGTTTCTAAAACATCAACACGATAGTGAGGAACATTCCAATTTTCAATAGTCGCTTCTAATTGTAAGAGGGCTGTAGAGCGACGACCTGAGGTGTGGATTGCAGAGACTGAAGAGGGAGCAACACTAGCAAGGTGTTCAGAAACAGTAATAATTGGGTTTTTCAAAGAAAAAACCTCTTCTGGCGTCCAAAACGTAGACATCTCTACAGAAGTTGCATACAAAGTCCCATATAATTCAGGATTATTTGCAGGCCCTTCAAGTAAGAGAGAACCCTGAATTGTCCCTGAAATAAAGTCTAGAATAGGCTCGAGCAACACAGCGTTCAGATGATGCATAGAGAATTCAATCTCACTTACCTCTAAAGAAATTGTTTGTGCATCCAACCTTCCCACCGCATGCAATGCAATAGGGAACCCTTTCTTTGTTACTATATCGATAGCCCCATTATCAAGATTATAACTTCCAGCAATCGTCCCATTCTGCAAAGATTCTATCTGTAACATTCGATCTTGTAACGAAATTCTATGAGTACCTGCCACCCAAGGGATATCACCTAAGAGACGCGTATTACTATGTGAAATAGTGAGAGGTGGTAGTTGTTTGGTAATAGAACCAGCGTGACTCACCCACTCGAAAAAATTGGAAGCTTTGGGTAACTCAAACTCTACTACTACTGAAGCGGTCGTGTTTCCATCACGCCAGGTAAGATCAGAGCGGTTAATTAATTCAAATTGCAACGAAGACGTCCCTTCAAACGGGAAAGTAGCTTGAGGTAGGGTCGCTTGCAAATTCCCTTTTACATAAGATCCTTGTTCTAGGGTCACTTGGGTATCTTGAATATGTAATTCCAATTGGGCTTCAGCAGAGGGGGCGGGGCCGAACCGCATCTCTATGTTGGCATGTGCGCGTGTCCTGTCCTGTAAATTAGTCTCTCCCACCAGCGTGCTTTGTAACATAGCTCCCGTTTGTAGCATGCCAAAGCGATGGAGAGCAAAATCTCTAATTTCTAACGACCCCATACTAATTGAATCGTTTTCTTCATCAGGAAAAAACGAAAGATCGATATAAGATCCTGCTGAACCTTCAAGTTGAGCCTGTAAGGAGAAGTTTTTCAGATTACGACTCGCTAAAGAGGTCAGATTATTATTGAATAGGTGAAGATATCCAGAAAGTGTGCCAAAACTATCATCATAGAGAATATCGTTAATTCTAAATTGCTGAGCATCGCTCTCGAAATTTAATTGAATTGACCATGGAGGTAATTCACCCCACGCTAAACCAGAAAGCTCTATCTCCTCTCCCGTGAGTAAAAACAACCCATCTGCTAAAGCGACATCTGCCCGAATTGAACCATCGAGGAGCCCCTGCCCTTGCAAGGATTGCCCACTAAGCGGAGGGAGGACAAAAGATGATAAATTGAGAAATCCTGTCAGGTGGCCTGGTTCTGAGACAACATCAAATTTTGCAAAGAAATTATCAGAATCGAGGGTAACGGTACCATTGGCAATATCTGCCAAGAGCGCTACTGGATACGTTGCACGCGGAACACTCAACAAGGCCTGAGCTGAAAGAAAACCATCTTCGGCCCAAGAGACTTGCCCATCAAGTTGGGTTCTCTGTAATTTAGGGGAAGAGATGTTGTATGTATACACCTGTTCATCTACGCGGGCAAAATCGGCAGCTACGAGGGTCTCTCCACTAGAAACCTTACTAATGTTGAGCATCCCTTCAGGAAACAATAAACTCCGGTTAATACCACCGCTATACGATAAACGTAACCCTTCCGTCGTTATCGTCGCCAAATCAACCTGTAAAGCCTCTTCATCTAGGAATCCAACAAAGGTTGTACCTACATTGAAAAGTTGAGTATCAACAGCCAGATGAGCAACTCCAATCTCGGCGGTACCACGTCCACGCGATCCATCTAGGTTGAATACAAGATTGATATTTCCCTCTAAAGTCGTTTGAGGAACTACTAATTTACTAGCTGCAGGAGAGATTGAGGTAATAAGTTCTGAGAAATTATCAATAGCAGTTTCATTAAAGCGTAATGCAAGACGGGCCTGATTGGTAGTAAAATAATAGGTTGCCGTCGATTCAATGCCATGGGAATGCTCCACTTGTCCACTGATGGATGGTTCATTTTCTCCTCTATAGTAGGCGAATGTCCCTTGCATCGCCCCCACAAGGTCTGTACTGCCCAGATGTGTAAAGGAGACCATGCCGCTTTGCACTTGTTTAGTATCTGAAAGCGTTACATCCCCCGCTACCTCCCCGCTAAATTGACTCAAGAATGGGATGTTGGTTCGCCCCTCTAGGGTAAAGCTTGTTTCAGCATTGATTTGCTCATTTTCTCTATTCTGAATTAATAAGACGTGAACCCGTTGTCCCCCTACAGATTCCACAGTGTCTAAGGAGATATCGCCTACTAGTGAAGCTAATAAAGCGGGGTCTGAAATAGTGAAAGAATCGAGTCCTAATCGTATCGATTGGATAGCTTCGGTTTGGGTGAAAATTACCAGTGGTTGTTGTATATCCCCTACAACATCTTTTTGATGGGAGATATGGACGGTATCACCCGAAGTTGCTAGTACTTCAATCTGGTTCTTCTCTACTGCTTCGTACGTACCTTGCAACGAGTTAAGCACCCCCTCCCATTGATCATATGTTCCTTCCAAGGCTTGCAGATTGACTGTAGCTTGTTCGAGGATCATGTTTTCAATCTGACCTTGACCTTGTAGATTTCCAAGAAAGAGTAGGCCATTTGGAGCCTTGAAGGTTAAGTCGGTTGCATTCAAGGCCACATTCCCTGCAACTTGTAATAGGGCCTCTAACGATGTACCCAGGAATGAAGCCTCTAATGTGTTGATATACGCAGTATACGGTAATGAAGGAAAAGCAAAGGAGTTGTCTTTTACTTGAAGACGGATGACCTCTTCATTTGTCTCAGTCGGACCAAATTCCAAAGTAGTAAGCTGGCTCACAAAGTTCACGTCAGGGTGAACAAATGTGACATTATTCCCTCTAAGCTGAGCTCTGATGAGCGAAGTACCAGTAGCGGTAATCGTGGCTTCTCCTTTTTCTAAGGAAGCATGCCAATCATCGAGCGCTATTTCAAGATTAGTGTTGGTCAGGTGCACTATAAAGGTGTGAGTATCTGTTGAAGTGGTCAAAGAGAGCTCTAATGAAGATATTTTCTCGATTGTAGAGGCTTCTATACATGCTTCAACTCCATCAATTTCAAAGGTAATTGTTTTGGGAATGAGAGCTTGTATAAGGAAACGATAAGCAGGAACTTTGATGGTAGCTCGTTTAACATCTAATACAAGTTTTTTATTATTTTCGAGTATAGTAATATCGCGTAGGGTGATATGGGTAAACAAAGAGGAGTCTATGGAGCCTATAGAAACCGTAAAGTCTCCATCACTTGGAACTTGTGCTAAGATATAGTCAGAAACCAGCTCCCCAACTGATCCTATTTCAAAGACTTGATGTACTACCATCGTCCCCAATAATACGATAACAAGGAATATGATTGCGACTAAACTAGTAAAGAGTGTCGTATGAAATTTCATAGGCCCATCCGCATACTCCATAGTATAGCGGTTATCATCCTTTTTACCTACCCTTTTTTAGGTCACCTTGGAACAGTTCTTGTCAACTTGCCTCTCTTTGGATACTATGGGAGATAGAGAGAGGAATTTACATAAAGAGGTGGCCCATGCAACAAGTTCTTGATCGTTTCATTGTATTAGAAGGGATGGATGGGGCTGGAACGACTACGCAGATGAAGGCTATAGCAGAAGCATTTGATCAAGCCGGAGTCCAGTTTCACGCGACATTTGAACCGACATCGTCTCCTTTCGGTTCTCTCGTTCGAAAAGTATTACATAAAGAAATAGTGACTACTCCCCTTGCCTTAGCTATGCTTTTTGCTGCAGACCGTGAAGATCACCTCCACAATCCTATCACAGGAATAACCAAAAAGCTTAACTCAGGAAACATTGTGATATCTGATCGTTACCTCTTCTCTTCCTTGGCCTATCAATCGGTAGAGTGTGGATTTGAACGAGTGAATGCCCTCAACGATTTCCCGCTACCAAAATTTGTTATTTATCTCGATACCCCGATTGAAGATTGTCTTACGCGGATATCTTCGCGTAATAATGAGAGAGATCTGTTTGAACGCCAAGAGTTCTTAGCGCTGGTAAGAGATAATTATGAGCTTATATTTTCGGATTTACCGCCATCGGTCAACCTGATACGGATTCCAGGTCAAAAAAGTAAAGAAGAGATTACAACTATGATTCTTACCATTTTAAAAGAGCATACGTTACTGTAATATTGTTATTATGAAATGAACATGGCATCGCCATAACTAAAGAATCGATAACGTTGTGCAATAGCATGTTCATAGGCCTGAAAGATATGCTCTTTCCCTGCAAAAGCTGAAACTAATACCAACAACGTCGACTCCGGTGTATGAAAGTTAGTAAGGAGTTGATCTACCACATTGAACTGGTAGGGAGCCATGATAAAAAGGCGGGTACTCCCTGCTCCAGCAAGAACTTGCTTTGTATTTTCATCAAAAGCCGATTCCAGGGTTCGTACACTGGTAGTTCCTACCGCTACGACGGGTCGACCTTCACGCTTTGCTTGGTTAATCGACAACGCAGTTTTCTCTGGAATATCGTAATGTTCAAGGTGCATAGGATGATCTTCCAATTTCTCGGTCCGTACGGGAAGAAATGTGCCTGGTCCTACATGTAAGGTGACAGGGCAAATCTCAATCCCCATCGATATAATTTGATCCAATATCTCTGCGGTGAAATGGAGTCCTGCGGTTGGAGCTGCTACTGATCCTGCTGTTTCCGCATACACCGTCTGGTAGCGCGATTCATCCTGAAACGTATCTTCACGTTTAATATAGGGGGGTAATGGGACGTGACCACAGCTCTCGAAGAAGCTCTCATCAATGGTTTGAGTAAATTGAACAATCTTACCATCTTCGTGTTCACCTACAATAGTGGCCTGCCAAGTCTTCTGGTTGCTGTTTGAAAACTGATATCGTTTGCCAATGTGTTGTTTTTTCTGTTTAGTGACCATGGTTACCCATGTATGGTTGGGCAATTCATAAAGAAAGAGAAATTCCACCCTGCCCCCGGTCTCACTTTGTCCATACACGCGAGCTTTTCTCACTTTTGAATTATTAACTACTACCAGAGAATTGGGTTGTAGAAAGGTGGTTATTTGGGAGATATGAGCATCTCTATAGATTCCAGTCGTTTTATCGAGAGCTAACAACCGACTTTCACCTCGCCGATCTGCTGGATATTGGGCAATTAACTCCTCGGGGAGATTAAAAAAGAATTCCTTGGTTTTCATCAAACTTCCTATCGTAAGGGATATGTAGCAAATCATAAGCTAAAGAAGTGGCCATTCGTCCTCTAGGAGTTCGTTTTAAATAGCCTTTTTGAATTAAATATGGTTCATAAAAATCCTCTAGGGATTCTATCGCTTCTCCCACCGAGATAGCAAGGGTCTCAGCCCCTACTGGTCCACCATCATAAAATTGAATGATCGTGCGTAAGATATTCCGATCTTGCTCTTCTAATCCTTGACCATCAATCCCCAACCTTTCCATACTCACTGCTACAATTTCATCGTCAATAACGCCATTTCCTAGCACTGCTGCATAATCACGTAAGCGTCGCAACAAACGATTAGCAATACGAGGTGTTCCTCGAGAGCTTTTAGCTAAAAGAGAAATTGATGATTCCTTAATCTGAGTATCAAGTAATTGGGCCGATCTTCTTATAATCTTGACTAATTCATGCTCTTGATAGAACTCGATCCGACAGGTGATACCAAATCGTGAATAGAGGGGTGATGAGACCTGTCCTGCTTTTGTCGTAGCACCGATAAGAGTAAAGCGAGGGATAGGGATGCGCAGCGTTCGAGCAGCGGGACCTTGGCCGATGATCCAGTCAATTTCAAAATCTTCCATGGCTATATAAAGCATCTCTTCCATTGCAGGGCGCATTCGGTGGATTTCATCAATAAAAAAAATACTTCCTTCGGTGACGTTGGTTAAGATTCCTGCTAAATCTTTAGGTTTATCTAAAGCTGGGGCACTCGTCATGCGGATTTCGGCACCCATCTCATTCGCTATTATCGAAGCTAAGGTGGTTTTCCCCAATCCCGGTGGGCCAATCAGGAATACATGGTCTAAAGCATCTTTACGCTCTCTGGCGGCTTGTATAAAAACTGAGAGGTTATCTTTGATTCTTTTTTGGCCCTGGAAGTCTGTCAAAGTCTTGGGACGAAGAATGTTTTCCTGTACGTCTGTCTCTTTTTGAAATGAGCTTGAGAGGATAGAATTTGTTTGCTCAGTGTTTGTTTCCACAATTACCCCAACTTAATAATGACATTTCTAAAGAGAAACTCTTCTGCATCATGCAGACTCTTGCCCTCAAGAACCTCTTTGTGCTCTTCCAAAAGTTCCGTCAATGCTCCTACAACCTGGCGTTTATCATAGCCCATATCACCAAGGGCTACAACAAGGTCATTATACCGTTTGTCTAGGGCACCAATGCTCTCTCCTCCACTTCTCCGCGGAGGCTCTAAGATTACGGTATCGCGTAAAGCCAAAACGATTTTCTGTGAAGTTTTAGGCCCGATTCCAGGCAATGTGGCTAAAAATGCTAGGTCGTTATCATCCAGAGCTTTGATGAAGGTACGTACTTGTACCCCACTGAGAATTTTCATGGCTTGACGAGGGCCTATACCGTTGACTTTGATTAATTCTAAAAATAACATCCGCTCTTCATCATCAGTAAACCCATACAGAGTCATACTGTCATCGCGATGTTGCAACCAACTGAGCAGACGTACTTCACGGCGGTCCTCACCATGCAATTGTGATAATTTACTGGCGGTCTGAGATGAGATTGTGACGATAAACTCAATGCCACTAGTAGTCCGTATGACAACATCTTGAGCACCTACATACACTATCTCACCAATAATCGCATGAATCATCTCAATTTTCCTCCTACTAGCGCAATCTTCTTTGATTCACTCCACTGGTAGCCAAGCAGATAGCAGCTGCTAATGAATCAGCTACGTGATCAGGTTTTGGTATAGTTTCAAGTTTGAGCAATAGGCGCACCATCTCTTGTATCTGCCGCTTCTCAGCAGTTCCATAGCCAGTTACGGAAAGTTTAATCTGTAAGGGGGTAAACAGTCGAACGGTAAGTTTTTGAATAGAAAGCTGTTGAATAATAGCTCCAATAACTTTGGCCACCCCCATGGCCGAACTGACGTTTTTAGCAAAAAAGATATCTTCTATGGAGACGATGTCAACTTGTTGTTCTAAGGCTATCTCTCCAAGTGCATTGGCAATCTGATGAATTCTCTGTTCCAAGCTATCTTTTGTAGAGGTTTTTACGACTCCAAATGCAACAGGCCGGTAACGTTGGCCATGTACATCGACCACGCCCCAGCCTGTTTGAGCGATGCCTGGATCTATACCCAGTATGAGCATATTATTCTTCGTCGTCGTTATAATCGTCAGGTATTTCTAGATTAGAAGAGACCTGCTGAACGTCATCCAAATCTTCCAAACGCTCGATTATACGTAATACTTTACGAGTTTTCTCGTTATCGAGTTCAACACTCGTATCTGATATTTTACTAATTTCAGCTGAAGTTTCGGTAAAACCAGCCTCGCGCATACCTTCCAAGATAGTAGCAAAATCATTGGGTTCGGTAATGATTTCAATAATATCGCTCGAAGTACTAATATCTTCGGCTCCCAAATCGAGGGCAGCTTCTAAAATTTGGTCTTCTGTATATTCTTCTGCATTATAGCTGATGACACCTTTAGTTTCGAACATGTAGGCAACACTGCCTGTCGTCCCTAAAGATCCACCTAATTTGGTGAGAGTACTACGCACATCTGCTGCTGTTCGGTTTTTATTATCGGTTAAGGTATCAATAATCAAAGCCACACCACCTGGGGCATATCCTTCATAGGTCAGTTCGTAATAGACTGCGCCATCTAATTCTCCCGCACCTTTTTTAATTGCACGTTCAATATTGTCTTTAGGCATGTTATCAGAACGTGCCTTTAAAATGGCAGTCCGTAAACGAGCGTTAGAGTCAGGATCACCACCCCCCATTTTAGCAGCGACAGTAATTTCTTTAATCAATTTAGTGAAGATTTGCCCACGTTTAGCGTCAGCAATACCCTTTTTATGCTTAATTGTAGCCCATTTACTATGGCCAGACATATATTTTGTACCCTCTTGTGTATATGATTACAGCTGTTTTAACCAGCACATTAACGTACCACGCATGATTTCACCTGTCAAGTATACCCCAAAAATCGAAGACGCTCATTTTTCAACAGCAAGAGAGATTATTAACGTGTTCTACGGTAACTTTGCTGCCAGTTATTTCCCATATAGGGATGATTTTCCCCTTCATGTATTCCCATTAAATCGAAAACCGATAGGTTCGATCCCACTAGTCAATCCTTTGTATATACGTACAAATCATAATCAATTAAAGAGGTAGCACAAACGAAGATTTTTCAGTTCATAGAAATCTCATACAATAGGTGCATACCCAGAATCTAGTCCATTTCAGATACTACTGGTGGTCTGCCCAAAAACTACCACTCAGTTTCATAGCACCCGTTTGTATGAGATACTAACATTAGATGGAGAGCGAGATGTATAAAAAGAACATTTCTATCACAAACGTAGAACACTATGAAAAATGGTTTAAAACAAACGATAAATTACTGGAATCGGAATTAGAAGCTATTAAACAGCTTTACCCACCTGAATCGAATGGAATAGAAATTGGCGTAGGTACCGGCATCTTTGCTTCTCAATTAGGGATCAAGGTAGGGGTAGAGCCTTCTGATGAAATGGCCAAAGCAGCTAGAAAAAAGGGTATACAGGTTATAAAAGGGAGAGGAGAAAACCTTCCTATTGCTAGTAAAACGTACCAATTAGCCCTGATGGTGACTGCAGATTGTTTCTTAGATGAAATTGCTAAATCTTTTTTGGAAGTCTATAGAATACTAGTTAACCATGGTCTCTTTATCATCGCTTTTTTAGATCGTAATACACCATTGGGCCTTCTCTATGAAAAGAATAAACAGACCAGTACTAGTTATAAAAATGCATCTTTTCATTCAGCAACAGAGATAGTAAATCTTTTGAAAGAAGCTGGTTTTAAGATCATAGCTCAAAGACAAACAATCTTTACTTTAGATAACGTCCGTCAAGAAATTAAAGAAGGTACAGGTGCTGGTGTTTTTGCTGTGATTAAAGCTAAAAAAGTGTAAAATTTTTACTTCCAAGATACACACTATTTTAAGGCTAGTGATAACTCCAGCACGATCGCATCTAATAGCATACATCCTGCGCTTGTTAATGAAAAATAGTTTTCAGTGTTTTTAATGAGTTTTATTTCCTGTTGTTCTAGAAATGCTATTTTTGTCTTAAATAATTGGTCAAAATCATTTTTATACCGTGTTAGCCACGCTTTTTTATCTATCCCCTCAGCTGTGCGTAGCCCCATTAAGAGTTGTTCACTCATCACAGTTTCCTTATCCATAGTTTCTACTGTATAGGTAGAAAATGGAGCTGATGTACAATAGGTTGCGATCGTAGATTCACTGGAAGTACGGATTCCCCCTGTTTCCGTAATGAAAGTTCCAGCAGCAGAGGGCCCTAGGCCTATGTAATCTTGCAAGCGCCAATAACGTTCATTATGTTGAGAACGAGTAGCTACCGAGGTCGAGAAATTAGAGATCTCATAGTGGCTATACCCCTTTTTAGCTAAATGGGCCCAGCAGGCATTAAGCATATCTGCTTGTTGGTCTTCGTCCAAAACTTGTAACATCCCCGTTTCTACTGTCTCAGCCAGCACGGTCCCCTCTTCTACTGTAAGGTTATATAATGAGAGATGCTCAGGGGCAGCGAGAGAGATGATAGAATCTATATCATCTAAGGCATCACTGATCGATTGCCCAGGGATGCAGGTCATGAGGTCTAGATTCAATTGTATATTGAACCTATTGCGGAGGTTTTTTGCCAATTCTATTGCGTGAAGGTTAACTTCGCGAGTTGCGTGCCGACCAAGCGTTTGTAGATGCTTCTGATGTAAACTCTGGATACCAAGACTCATGCGGGTAATTCTGTTTTCAAAGAGTCGGGCATGTGAACTTTTCAGCGATTCAGGATTTAATTCAATGTTACATTCTTTTGGTTTTCCCGGCTTACTCACTAGGTCGAGTAACTGTTTTAAAGCGGAAAACGAAGCTAGACCTGGATTGCCGCCCCCCAAATAGACCGTTTCGAAGGGGATTTTCCTCACCTTTACAATTGCTTCCAGTTCCTGTAACAGCGCCGTTTCATACAACGCTAGGCGCGTTGAATTCGGGCGAGTCTCTTCTGAATAAAATGCACAATAGGAACATTTTGTCGTACAAAAGGGGAAATGAATGTAAAGAGAAAGTGGGCGGTACGGGTCGATCAAGGAGAGTAATGAACGACTCAGGTGACAACCCCCATTCGTTTTAGGGGCCAGAATCTAAAGAGAACACGCCCAATAATTGAGGTATGGGGAACCGGTCCAAAATAGCGACCATCTTGCGAGTTGTCACGGTTATCACCAAGGGGAAGGACATAGCCATGAGGCACATAGATCCCTTGCTTATAACGAGCCATGTGAGAACGCTTTGTCATATCTGAAGGATCAATCTGATTCAAAGCATCTTTCTTAGCGGCTTCAACTTGGTAATAATCGACAGCTCCTCTATAGGAGGAGACCTTTTGGTAGCTCTGGATGAGATGTTGGGGAACGTTGGCCTCTAAATTGGCCTCTTGAAAGCCTAGGATTGCCCCATATGCACGAATTCCTCCATAGAGATTAGTATCAATACTTTGGTGTGGTGCTTGTGATAGGCTATTTTCCGCCCTGAAAAGAGGGTCCGGGGTAAAATCTTTTTCTCCTGCTCCAGAAATATAGGCTGTACCATTCGAGAATCGAATAGTATCGCCACCTAAAGCTGCTGCTCGTTTAACATAGAGGCGTTCACGCATGTTCCCATCTTCATCAGTATCAATGTTGACTAATGAGAAAGTGGCCATATAGATAATTTGAGACAATACATCAAAAACGGGTCCTTTAGAGAGATATTCTGGGTTATAGAAGACAATAACATCATCACGCAAGGGGTTTTTATTGGCGAAAATTTTCGGGCCGCCAGGATAGAGCTCTACTCCATAGCTGGTTTTACTCACAAACACCCTATCTTTAATTAGGAGTGTATCAAGCATTGAGGGGGAAGGAATCATAAATAACTGGAAAATATATTGGTTGATAAGTAAGACAAATATGACGGCAAAGACAATGGCATCGAGCCAGCTAAAGAGTTCACCTTTAAAAGTACGTTTCTTTTCTTTCTGAAGTTTTTCACGTGCAATACGCTGTAAACGACGAGTGAGTCTTGCTTCAGTGAACTGTTGGATCCAAGTCAAATAATTTGCCATGTACACAAGCTACCATAAACAGATACCATTGACAATAAGTGATGTGACGAGTACTTTTCAAGAGATGAAAAAACGTGAGGATGAGATGCCCATCAATATTGAGCCGGTTCGGCTAAAGCCCTTTTTAGGAATGCAACCAGGTGTATACCTGACTATTTTGTATGCCGTAATCTTAGCGCTTGTGGTATTCTTAGTTGCTATTCTCCCTGGTATAATAAAGAGTGGTAAGCGTGTTACGTTGACGAGTGCAGTAGCTCCTTCTGTTGTTACCGTCGATGGTCGTTATATGGGTTCGACACCGGTAACCGCTTTTCTTGAACCGGGTTCACACACCGCTGTTTTTGCTTTTGAGGATGTTGCCAGTACAGAAATATCGTTCGAAGTTTCACATCCTGTATTTTTAACTTGGCTCTTCCCTCGAAAACAAAACCTCGATTCTCCCTCCTATATTAACGACTTACCTACATTCAGGAACTATTTAGAGTCAATGTATAATCACATTGTAGCTTGGTCTGCAGTCATTGATTTTGACGATCGCTATCATCGTCCTCCTCTATTTACCCAAGTCGCACAGACTGTTAAAAATAGTCACCTTTCCAATTATGAACCTTTGGTTGAAGAATTTTTTCTCAGTTCCATAGTCTATATCACGAGTGTAGCGATGCTCGGTGATTTCAGCAATGCTCTCACCATACTCAACGAAAATAAGATTTTTACCAGTGCAGACTTAGATGCTAAATTAGATCAAGTACAAGCACTTTTCCGGGAGGACAATCCTCCCCTTGTGGGCAAAAAGTCCACCCTGATACCAATATTTTCTCAGCCAACCACATTAGCGTTTGCGGGAATTTCCATCTCAGGGTTCTCGTATCCACAGACAACGTTTGTGAAAGGGAGACAAGTTTCTCAATCGTTTCCAGCTATTCAAAGCTTGGGAGTTAGTGAGACTGTAGAACCTTTTTCTCTAGCAGCTTTAAGCATTTCTGAATATCAATGGGCTCTTTTTATTGAATCTAATCCCTACTGGTCCAAGGCTAATAGTGAACAGTTAGTCGACGATGGTGTTGTAGATTCTCAATACTTAGCAGGGGTCTACCCTACGACTGCGATAGTTTCTACCAAACCGGTTAAAAATATATCGTGGTATGCGGCACAGGCTTTCACAAAATGGCTATCTGAAATAAGTGGCAAACAAGTATTCCTCCCCTCAGAAGCCCAATGGGAGCTCGCGGCGACATCAGTTGCCAATAAAAGGTATAGTACGAGTAGTAGCACCCTTGCTGATGGTGACGGCCCCTCAGCTATGTTGGGGGGCTACTGGGAGTTCACTGACACTACCTTTGAACCACTCTCCCGTTATCTTGACCTCAGATCTGTATGGGAAACTCCCACTTCTGATATTGTGGTTAAGGGGGGAGCTTATATAAACGATCCTGCGACCATTAAACGGAGCACTGTGGGTGTTATGGCCCGAGACGCCTGTACTGAATTCACAGGGTTCAGAATTGCTTGGATAGATTAATTAGGAAATTTGTATGGCAAAAGAGCAGATAAAAATATTACAGACTAACAAAAAAGCTTACTTTAATTATGAAGTACTTGAGGATTTTGAGTGTGGCATTGCCCTCCAAGGGACTGAGGTAAAATCTATTCGGATGAATAGGTTCTCCTATGGAGATAGTTATGTAAAAATCACTTCAAAAGGGCTTACTTTGGTCTCCCTCCATATCTCACAATATAAACATGGCAACCTGAACAATCACGAGGTTGAACGTGAACGCCGGCTATTACTACATAAACACGAAATAAAGCGTATCAAACGACAGGTAGAGGAGAAAGGAATGACTTTAGTCCCTACCCAGATATACCTTAAGGGTAATTTAATTAAAGTGAGAGTCTCACTTTGTCGTGGTAAACAAGCGCATGATAAACGTAACACAATTCGACAACGAGATACTGAACGAGAATTGCGTCGCGAATTAAAGAACTTTAACCGTTAGGCTCTTGCCGTTTGCTTAGTTTCTATCTATACTATAGTTGTCCCCGAAAGGGGGTGTAATGGTTTCGACTGGCGTGAGATCATGCCGGTGGTTGCAAGCGGAGCGCCAACTCCTAAAACTAGCAAAACACAAAACTGCCAAAAAAGAAGACGTAGTCTCTTTCAACGCAGAATACGCTCTTGCTGCGTAAGTAGCAGGATCGTACAGGCTTCATTGGTGCCGCTCTTAACCTCTGACAGCTTGTAATAAATAGGGGCTTACCCTGAGAAGTGCCGGTGGTCACAGGGGACAATATAGCTGGCTCAGGAATGATAACGTCGGTTACTGGTCTGCTTCATTCTGAAATAACGAACAGTAGCTAAGCTTGTAGACGCCATTGGGTGGCGCGTTAGGACGGGGGTTCGACTCCCCCCACCTCCACTATTACACGAAGAAATCCGTCTGTCAGAATAATCTCTGAAAGGACGGATTTTCTGTTCTATGAGTAAGTTTTTTAAAAACCTCGTGTTCTATTAAATATCAGACATATTGTTAACACTTGTTGATAAGTGGAGCCATTTTGTCTGGAGTTAAAAATGAAAGAAAAACCTGAAGATATTTTTCGCATACGTGGTGACAACTACGAATGAGTGAAGCTATTAGCATCGCAGTAGCCGGTATATGCTCTCTGTAGAACTCCCCCATCAGTAACTCCAATCTGGTAGAATGGAATCTTAGACCAATCCACAACGTAACAGCCCTGATGAAACTACCCTTTATGAATAATCTTGCTTGTTAAAGGACCAACCCCGCTCGGATAGCCATACATTGACATCTAGTACACCTTTGTTGATACCAGACACTATTGGCATAAGGAAAGTTCGGTGAATCTCTATGATTTCTGATAGACAAGGGACTAACTCCAATTTTTTTTGTTTTTGGTTAAACCCTTTCCATTGATGTTGCTTGGATTCATTGTTAGAAAAATCAGTGCTGAGCGCAGTTGGTTCGTTTTCGGGAACTTCGGTACATCTCTTGCTAAAGGTTTGCTCTATTGCCTCCTTTAACATGTCTACTTCAAAGGTAAAATTTCTGCTCAACATCCAAATATCATAGGAGTCTTTCATTCGGCTATTAGCCATTCCAAGCACAACCATTGCTTTAAACTTTTCAGCAATCACTGTTTCTGGAGAATACATACGAACGATGGGACCATGTTCAGCAAGCAGTGCCGGAAATTCAGTTGACTTGGGAGCAGGAACAACCGTATCCCCAAATCCCACATCAACTTGGAGGCGTATCGACATAGTGCCAAGAAAAAATCTCATAATCACACGTACTCCATCATAAATAGAATCTTCCCGAATTTTTGTAATAGTTAGATGATCTTTGTCGAAAAAGAGGCCATCATTATTAATCTCAACATCAATAATTTGTCGGAATATCTGTTTTAGACTTTCCATATTAGAGCTTGTGAACCCTAGTAAATCAAGGTCCATCGTTGTCCGTTTGTCGTCGAGCTTCCAAGGGATGTACAGCATTGCATCTTTTAAGATAAATTGATCTTGGTGCTCGCTTTCAGCTAACCGTGCAAGAAAGCATTCGACTGCATAACGTATCGCTAATTCTTGAAAATCGCTTCCTGTCGATCTCGCTAGATTCAACAATCGGGCCGCGATTGAAGCACTTACATCTTTTACATTTTTATTCTTCATGTGACAAGCATCTCCACATATGGCTGTATAATAGTCTGGACTCGGTAAATTATGGCCGCATTCCAAATTTCATCCATAGTAAAACGCTTTGCTCTCCACCCTTCCTGAAGAGCTTCAATTGCTACATCAAGTCCAATTTTATTACGATATTTAAAACAATCGGTCAGCTTTATGGTTTTTTTGAGGAAGATGAGATTAGGACAAAACTAAAAGTTGAAGGACTTTCCCAAGATGACATGGAGCTACTCAAGCATGTAGTGGATAATGCAAAAAAATATTATGCTAACCGAGAGTCCTATAATAATGTTTGGTCAGAGGAGGAAGGTGAAAATGAAGAATAAAGCCTATGATTTATTCTCCTATTCTTTTCGCTCAGGAGAAAAAAATCTTATTGATACCAACATATGGCTTTACTTATTTCCCATGTCAATTAGCCCCACATAACATTTCATTGCTCAATATTCAACCGCTTTGTTAAAGGGAATTCATTGATTTTTACAATCAGCAGCGGCCCCACTCTACTCTTGGTTATCTAACCCCATACGAAAATGAGAAACTTAATTCCACCTTCTCAATGTCCGCCTAGGGTTGACCAGATCAAAAACAGAAGGTAAAGCCACTCTTGGATTATTGAAACTTCATCCAGCATTTTGCTCTTTCCAATTCCCTACGTTATCTGGCAACTTCATTTCGCATCAGAGTAAGACAATCGAGGTCTTCCACTATGGAGTGGAGGGAGGACTTCTGAAGTTAAAGGGTTTCTAGAGAGAAAACAACCCAATTGGTAATTACCAATTCATTAGGGCTCACTCACGAAAAAAGAATCAAAAGCTTCCATTTTATTGTCATGATATTTTCGTTTGTTGGCGTACATGAGCTTATCAAGCAATCTTATAAATGTTGTAGCATTCACATCTTCTGAAGGATACAGAATAGCAAAACCGATGCTACAACTTAAAGAGAATGGTAATTCTTTTTTGGAATTGAAGTGTGAAAGGTGCCTAGTAAAATTCTCTAGATTCTCTTTAAGATCTTCAGCTGAATCAATTTCCTTAAAGAGGATGAATTCATCCCCCCCATAACGACCAATGAACCAATTATTTCTAAAGCTCTCGACCAGTATTTTGGAAAAATAGCGCAAGCTCCTATCCCCAAGATCATGACCATAGGTATCATTTACACGTTTGAAACTATTGATGTCCATGATTATGCTGCCGATAATCTTCTTCTTTTTCTTACT
>CAZGDR010000011.1:34422-42621 GCA_964524755.1 uncultured Spirochaetaceae bacterium | reverse complement strand
GTTGGATGTTTGAGGGGTTCTGCTTCTAGTACGAGAGGACCGAGGTGGACGAACCTCTGGTGTACCAGTTGTCGTGCCAACGGCAAGCGCTGGGTAGCTACGTTCGGAAAGGATAACCGCTGAAAGCATCTAAGTGGGAAACCTTCCTCAAGATGAGACATCCCTTGCCCTTTAAGGGCACTAAAGGAACCAGGAAGATGACCTGGTCGATAGGCTGGCGGTCGAAGCATGGTAACATGTGTAGCCGACCAGTACTAATCAGCCGTGAGGCTTGACCATATTATTATATCGATCCCTAAATGTGACATTGCTTTGCACATCTGGCGCGTGAGCGCGGGTGTCATAAGGAATGCTGGCCCGGTGGCCATAGCAGAGGTGAAATACCCGTTCCCATCTCGAACACGGTAGTCAAGCCCTCTTGCGCCGATGGTACTGCCTTTTGGCGGGAGAGTAGGTCGCTGCCGGGCCTTTTTTTATTTTTAATGTAGATAATAAACCAAATTATGATTACAAGTAGAGATATTATGTCGAATCTACTTGCGTAACAACAGCTTCTTTCTTATCCTATGCACATGATAATACCTTTAGAAAAACCAACTTTACGTCGTAAGGATATGAGTGCCGTTTTACAAACCATGGTTGATGAGCAAATCGGTCCTGGAGTCTATACCAACACATTCATTGAATTATTACAAACCGTTAGTGGGATATCTGGGTATGCTCTAGCTTTACGTGATCATGTCCACGCCTTACGCCTTGCAATCGCTAGTTTAGACCTTCCATTAGGCTCTAAAATTGGTATTTCTGCACTTTCTCCGGTGATGTACTCTTGGGTCATTACATCCTTGGGCTATGAGGTGCAAATATTTGATATTGATCCTGAAACAGCTAACCTTTCGTATGCAGATCTAGAAAAGGCTTCTCATGCTATCTCTGCACTTGTTTTGTATGAACCGTATGGCAATATCCCCGATTACGAGGTGTGGAGTATATGTTCTATACCGATCATCGAAGATATTACTGAAAGTTTTGGTAGTGCAAGTGAAAATCAAAAAGCTGGTACGCTCGGGACTATCGTTATCTGTGCTTTTGAGGGAACCGGTCTCGTCTCAACAGCTGGTGGGGCTGCTATAATGACTGGTGACGATGATGTAGCGGAGAAAATGGCTAGTTTGGTTGAAGTTGAATTACCCTATACCACATTACCAGATATGAATGCGGCGTTGGGTGTGGTACAATTGAACCAGATTGAAAAAAATATTCAAAAACGTAAAGCAATCTTTGATCGTTATCGGTTATCTCTTATGAAGGGCAAACATAGTTTGTTTGGGATTAAAGATATCGATTATGGAAATAATGGGTATGGTTTTGTGGCTGTACTTGATGCCAAACCAGCACTTGTGCAGCAATTCTGCCTGCGCAACGAAGTTAGTACGGCATTTGCTTTTCCCCATACTGTGATCCATCATACATTGGAAAGTTTCGATGAATATCCTAACGCCATCCCTTGTGTTACACGTGGGATACGTTTTCCGCTCTACCCATTTTTGACGAACCAGCAGATTATACAGATAGAAAAAATAATCGCCCATCTTCCATAGGAGTTTTTGATGACAACACAAGTGAAATTGATTCGACGCGTCGTAATTCTAGCTAATCAACATAAATCAGAGGCGGAGAGCATCGTTAATGATATCCACCACTACTTGGTTGACCGCCACATACCACATGACATCAATTTTACTTTTGCCGCTGAGGATGAAATAAAATTGCATCCCGATACAGATCTAGCAATTTGTCTAGGAGGGGATGGTACTGTTCTCTCTTGTGCCCGCTTGTTGCATGCACATGGAATACCAATGCTTGCAGTTAACTTAGGTACTTTTGGTTTTATAACAGAAGTCTGTAAAGATGAGTGGAAAGAGGCCTTTGAATTATATGAAGCCGGTAAATCAGTTGTTTCCCGGCGCCTCATGATCCGTGTATCCGTAACTCGAAAGGGGGAAAAAGTCTTCATGGCCCATGGGTTGAACGAAATGACTATCTCCGCCTCAGGTATCTCCAAAGTAGTCAGCTTAGATTTGTACCTAAATGGAACTATTACTGGGAAAATTCGAAGTGATGGTATTATTGTATCAACCCCAACGGGTTCAACAGCGTATAGTTTGGCGGCCGGAGGCCCCATCTTAGATGTTAACCTCGATGCCCTGATTGTAAATCCGGTCTGTCCGTTTACTCTATCTAACCGACCTCTGGTAATTTCAGGCGATGATGTGGTTACCATCAGAGTTTCTGAAAGGCAAAAAACCGGAGTTTCATTAACAATTGATGGGCAGGTGCTATTTCCTCTCCAAGAAGAGGATGAAGTATCGGTAGAGAAAGCTCAATCTAAAGCATTATTGGTAGCATCACCCCAACGTAACTATTATGAAGTAATACGAGATAAGCTGAAATGGTCGGGAGGGATGCATGCTTGAAAGCCTAGATATCCGGAATCTCGCCTTAATTGAAGATATACATATTGAGTTTATGCCGGGATTCAACGTCCTCACGGGAGAAACTGGAGCAGGTAAATCTATCATCTTAGGTGCTCTTGGGTTATTACTTGGTGAAAAGGGAGATAGTTCTGTGGTCCGAACTGGGGCACAAGAAGCCTCAGTATCAGCGGTAATAACGATAAATTCAGATAATCCAATCGTTGATTGGTTACAGGAACGTGGTATCACACTTGAAGATGACTCCTTACTTCTCCACCGCGTGGTTAAACCCAGTGGACGCGGCTCGATCTATATCCAATCTGTTCCCATGACGAAGGCGGATCTCGCTCTCATCTCAGATGCATTGTTCGATATCCATGGCCAACATGAACATCAATCCCTGTTATACAGCGACCGACAACGACGTGTACTTGATAGCTACGGTGAGCTGGGACCTCTTTTACGGGACTATGGTAACATCTATAAAAAACATGAAGAGTTGCTCTATAAAAAGAGAGATGCTGAAGAGACCCTCTCACAAGCCAAAAAAGAGGCCGATTATTTACATTTCGTGGCCGAAGAATTACAACGGGCCCAGTTAAAAAAAGATGAAGATATCGCATTAGAAGAAGAAATAAAGATTTTAAGCCAATATGAGACGATCCATGAGAATTTAGAGCTTGTACACGAAAGTTTAAGAAGTAGCTCAAATGAAGGAGCTATTACAGCTTTAGCAACTGCTTTACAGGCTTGTAAACGAGCCGCTAAAGCTGATGTAACGCTTGAAGAGGCTTGCTCACGCCTTGAAACTACCTTACTTGAAACACAAGATATTGCCGAATCTTTACGCGATAAACTCTCTTCAATGAGTTTTTCACAGAAGCGGTTAGATGCATTACAATCACGGCTTGCCCAATTGCAACGATTACAGAAAAAATATGGTCCTTCCCTAGACGCAGTCATTGCTTTTCATACCACGGTGATGGAAAAACTTGCTGTCAGTGAGGCGAGTGATGAACAATTACAGGAATTACACCAAGAAATTGCTCGCATTGAAGATGAATTATCACACATGAGTAACCTTATAACCAAAAAACGACTAACTGCTGCTCGTAAACTTGAACGTCAGATAGCTGAACGTCTGACTCACCTAGGGATGCCCCATGTTGTTTTTTCTATTGCTGTTCAAGAACGTGTGCCTACAATTCATGGGGCGGACCAAGTAGACTTCCTCTTTTCTGCAAACTTAGGTGAACCTATGAGAAATCTGAAAGAGATTGCCTCCGGAGGGGAGTTATCACGGGTAATGTTAGCTATTAAGACCGTGTTAGCTGAAGCAGATGATGTGGAAACACTTGTATTTGATGAAGTTGATGCCGGAATCGGAGGATCAGTTGCAATTGCCGTAGGTGAACAGATGGCGGAATTGGCACAAAGCAGACAAGTAATTGTCATTACCCACATTGCCTCTATTGCAGCTAAAGCGAATCGGCACTTTGTGGTTAAGAAAGAGACACGTGATGGAAGGACATATACTGATCTCAATTGTGTGGAAAGAGAGCTGCGTGTACAGGAAATTGCTAGAATGCTGAGTGGGCATGAGCAAGATAAAAAAGCGCTTGCCCATGCACAATCAATGCTTGTGTTCCAAGATTAAGGGTTTCTTTTGAATCGAGAAATTCAACGCCTTCGACAGATTTTCAATCACATTATGGGTTAGAGGCGTGATATACAATCTACGCAAATCGCCCATGATATGAGGGTATAAGATCTCTTGTGCTAAGGTTATAGAAGGCTGAATGCCATTATCTCTAGCGACTTTAAGAACCGCCAGTAGATAAGATCCTTTCTCATAAGAAAATCCTGCTGTATGTATGTTTGTAGCGACACGCTCGACTTCCTGTGAAAATATATTACGTACAATAAGTTGCTCATTTTGATGACCTCTACGATTTATAAAGGCTAAGAGGTGTGAAATGCTCTCTTGTTTCTGTTCCCAGGGAATCGTATCTGGGGTGGTAAACAAAGAACGTAAAGCACGTAAACAGGTGCCCATATTCTCAATATATAACGTATCTGATGGCGCAGATCGGGTGTTTTTTACTAAGAGGGAGTAATGACGGATATTGGTTGCAATACGTTGGAACTCTTCATCTGTAATCTGGCTTAACGCATGATTAATCCAGCTATATACTTCTTCTAGCATTCTAGGTGGAATTTGTGCAGTGGAGAAGGTATGGTTTATCGTCTTTTTCAACTCATGGTCCAATATATGCATAGAGACGCTATATCCATTCTTCGTAGTACTTTCAACCTGCAATTGAAGGCTATCATGACGTAAGGTCTTTACATCCAATAATTCAATCGCAAAGACGTTATCTCCAACCGAGTTGAAAGCGATCATTCTATATTTACCGTACGACGTAACGAGATCTTCGCGTTTGGCAAAGTTTTGATTCATCAGAAAATAAGCTCCAGCCTCAGCTTCGCCACCAATGCCAGTCACGAATGATTTTGCAATGGTTCGTCCCGAACCTTCACTCCGTTTATTGCTCTTTGCAAGGTGGAGGGTAGGGAGAATCAATTCTAATAAATCTTGATCAGTAAAGCGTTGGTATAACCCAATAACTCGAATTGCATAGTGGATATTTTGCTTGGGTTCTATGCCAGATAAATCACTGAAAAACCAACCACAGGATGTATAGGTATAGTGTTTAAATCTTTGTCCCTCCAATAGTTCAGCGAATGCTCGCCTATCATGAATCGTGCAATTGGCCTGTTTTTCCCAACGTGTAATAAATTCCTCTATATCAATAAAATCACCGATAACAGCACTGTAAGCGTTAAGAATCGTTTGGGGGTTGATGCTGTCTTTGAATATTTTTTTCATCTCCTGATCATAGAGGCTATCTACTGCCGTTGCTAAAAGATCAAAGGCCTCGCGTAATGGGGTGCGCCAGCTTTGATTCCAGCCAGCTTCACCACCTGTATGACATCCACAATCCTTATACCAACGTGAGACCCCATGTGAACAGCTCCAACTGGTTCCTTTACCTTCTTCGCCCTCATGGAGAATTGCCTGATAACGGGGAGGGTGGTTGGCTAAATAGGTAGCATAATTGGTGAATTCGAAGGCATCGCCTTCATGTACTTTTCGAATCAAGGCAGCTAACGCCATATCTCCAAATGCTTCATGATGGCCATAAATTTCTCCATCGGTTGCCGTATGAAGAAGGGGTTGTCGATCATGTTTCTTTATCTCCAGTAAGGAACGATACATGGCATCTGCATCACGCAACATATGACCAAAACTAATTGAAGAGGCTAAATCAGGATGATAGAAAAAAGCAGCAATAGATCCGCCTTGGGCTCCTTCAATCGTGAAGGGTTCCCCATATGGGACATCATTACCATGCATGAGCTTGTAAGAATCGGATGTTGTTTCTATGGCTTTACACTGCCATGGGGAAAGAATCACAAATTTAATTCCAGCATCAGTTAATACGTCAATGACGTACTGATTGATTGCCGTTTCAGGCATCCACATCCCTTCGGGATCTCGATTAAATCTTAGTTTGAAATCATCAATTCCCCAGAGAATTTGAGTGCGCATATCGGCTTGGGTCGCGAGAGGTAATATGGTGTGATTATAGGCTTGAGCAATGGCATTACCATGTCCTAGCCGTTCGAGGCTAGATTGGTCAGCTGTAAGTATCCGCTTATAAGTCTCAGGATGGTGGAAGGCTATCCACTTTAATAAAGTTGGTCCAAAATTGAACGAAATATACTCATAATTATTTACAATCTCTTGAATATGGCCATAGCTGTCTAAGTAGCGGCTATAGGCGTTTGCGCGGTAACAATCGTCGAAAATCCTTTCATTCCAATCGGTATAAGGCTTAGCCGAAGCTTGTTTGGGAATTATATCGACCAAAGGATTTTCCCGCGGAGGTTGATAAAAATGACCATGAAGAATCAGATCTGTGCGTCTGTTTTTTTGCTTTTCCATGTCTGGAGCATAGCATAGAAAGTTACGTTCATGTAATAGGGTAGGAGGGGCAAGAGGCCTCGCTTGTGTTGACTAATTACTTCAATTTCTCTACGATTAGTTAGCGTGTTTACTTTACAAGCTACAAATAAATGCACTAGGGAGCGTTATGCATGATCACACCGAACATTGAAGCCTTGACTCTCAGCGAATTACGGTATGTCGCAAGTAAGAAGGGGCTAAAAAATGCTGAGGTGATGGACCGAGAAGACTTGTTAGAAGCTCTCATTGAAATATATGAAGAGCAGGCAAGTAATGTTTCGGGAGAGGGTGTTGCCTTTTCCCCTTCGACACAACCACGATTTATGAACACCTTAGTTGAACTTGATTCGGAACAAGTGGTGGGGCCCTTGCCGGGTGTACAGCCTCTGCCGGAAGTGTACGCCGAAACACGAATCCATCTCTTACTTAAAGATCCGTATTGGGCGCACGCCTATTGGAGTGTATGTCCCACAGATCTACAAAAACTTGAACAGACTTGTTCGTCGTATGAGTTTTTTCTCCGTGCCTGTATACAGGATGAGCATGTAACCTCCTCAGAAGTTGGTAGCTTTGATATCGACGTAGATAAAGAGGATACTAGCTGGAATATCAATCTGCCTGAGCGTGGTCGTTCATATATTGTTTCACTCTATTATCGTGATGATAAAGAGAATATAGGGTTGCTCTGCCAATCGGGTGCAGTTTGTGCCCCCAAGAGCTATTATCTAGAACAGTCTGAAAAACTTGTTGATAATGATAATCTGTTTACATTATTGTTCTCTGCTCTCGTTTCAAAGGGAGGGGTAATGATAGAAAACCCGTTACTCAAGGAAGTTGTGGAACAGATCGATACTCGAGTAGGAGGTTGATGATGAGCAGAAATTCAATTGGTTTAATTCTCAATGCACACATGCCGTATGTTCGTCATCCAGAATATCCAAGATTCCTAGAAGAAGATTGGTTGTTTGAGGCGATTAGTGAAACCTATTTACCCTTATTGAGAATGCTCAAAAAATTGCGATCTGAAAAAGTAAAGTTTCGTATCACTATGTCATTTTCTCCGACCCTCTGCTCTATGCTAACAGATCCTATTCTCCAAGGACGATTTACAAACTATTTACGGTTACACCAAGAACTTGGGGAGAAGGAATTAATTAGGTGTAGTGCAGAAGACACGGAAAGTCTTCCCTTGGCGAAGATGTACCTTGAGACCATTAATCAAAATCTAGAAGATTATTTTGAACTCTATCAATGTAATATTCTCCTCGGTTTTAGAGACCTAGAGAAATCGGGACATATCGATCTTATCACCACCTCTGCCACACATGTTTTCCTCCCTCTATTCAGTCAGTATCCCTCCACGATAGGGACTCAGGTCGAATTAGCTATTCAATCGCACATCAATCATTTTAAAAAGCGACCAAAGGGATTCTGGATTCCTGAATGTGGTTATTTCCCCGGACTGGAAGAATACTTACAAGAAGAAGAGTTATCTTTCTTCCAGGTCTCAGCACAGGCTTTTGCCCTAGCTGATGAACCGGTAGAGCGTGGTAACTATGCCCCTGTAGCATGTCCAAATGGAGTCTTTGCTTTTGCTCGAGACTTTAATCTTACCAGTTTAGTCTGGTCGAATGTGGAAGGGTATCCTACAGACCCAAACTATCGTGAGTTTTATCGCGATATTGGTTACGA
>CAZGDR010000011.1:0-34322 GCA_964524755.1 uncultured Spirochaetaceae bacterium | reverse complement strand
TATTTGGACACTGGTGGTTTGAAGGAATCGATTGGCTAGAGTCTGTGTTAAGAGGGGCGGCCCAATCAGATGATATTGTCTTTGAAACACAACTAGATTACCTTGAACGGTACCCTAAAGCCCAGGTACTGCAACCTGCTTTATCGAGCTGGGGTGAGGGTGGATACGCTGAGGTTTGGGCGAATGGACGGAATGTATGGATTTATCGCCATCTGCATAAAGCTATTGAACGGATGGAAGAACTTGCTATTAGATTCCCCGACCAGACATCCTTAAAACAGCGCTTTTTAAACCAAGCTGCGCGTGAAGTACTTTTGGCGATGTCGTCAGATTGGCCATTTATAATGCACACTGGTACTTTTTCAACCTATGCAGAATCCCGTATTCGAGACCATTTGGGCAACTTTAATGTCGTGTACGAGAATATGTGTAAAAATGCAGTTAATACCGAGTGGTTGGTGAAAGCCGAGAAGCGTAATATGGTGTTTCCTGATCTTGATTATAATATGTTTAATCCACATAGCGACCGCAATCGATACAATGGCTAGTGGTTCTCTAATCCATTGATTTGTGAGAAGCCTTCTGAGTGAAGGCTTCTGCCCCATCGTACGAGTATTTTGCGAGCCTCTTCTATTTCTAATTTATCGTACAAAGCAGGATTTGATTGTGCTTCATCTCGATAGTCATCATCTTTTTCCCAATCCTCTACCGGGTCAGTAACGAAACATCCTGCATCACTTAGGTGAACAATCCAATCATAGCCTTTCTTTTCAGATCGCCGCCCATAATACTGTCCTGTGTGATTCATCTCGATCTCCTGTCTGTACAATACCCACTTTTTCCTAATTTCACAACCAAAAAGTTCTTATATCTAATTTGACACAATATTAGATACTGTAAAAAGAGTCTGTTTGTGCCCTACGGATGTATAGTAGTTCTTGCTATATAAAGAAAAGGCATGCTCTATCCCCTCTTTATTCAGTTGTCCTCAGGTGGGAGAAAGGGTATAGTTTGTGGTAAGGAGTGGGAAAGATTCCCAAATATAACCACTTTTTAAGGGAAGCAGACAGTGTTAACGGGTGAATATCGCAACACAATTGATGAAAAAGGTAGAATTCTCATTCCATCAAAGCTGCGTTCAGCGTTAGGTGATAACTCTACACTTATCATTACACGAGCCGTTGACCCCTGTTTATGGATTATGCTTCCTCCCTTCTTTGAAAATATTAGAGCTAAAATAATGGATGGTCCCGGAGCGATGTTCGATGCCAATCTACGATTGTTGCAACGTCGGATAATTGCTCCTGCCATGGAATGTGAAATTGATAAATCGGGTCGCTTGTTAGTACCACCCCAATTACGAGATAGTGTGGGGCTCCAACTGCGTGAAGAATCGGTAATGTTAGGCATCAGTATTTACTTGGAACTATGGAGTGTTGATGCCTACAACAACTTCCTCACCGAAAGCGAACCTTCCTTCTCCGCTGCCTCACAGAGTCTCAGTGTCTTATTGCAAGAAGGAGGACACTAAGATGGAATATCTTCACCAGAGCGTATTAGCAGAGGAAGTCCTCACCTTGTTGGCTCCCCCAGTTGAAAACCCCTTAATGATTGACTGTACGTTAGGCGAGGGTGGGCATTCGTTCCTGTTTTTAGATACCTATCCTAATTTACGAGTTATTGGACTAGATCGTGATCCTGGTATTATAGAAAAAGCGAAACATCGCATGACTCCTTTTGGAGATCGTTTTACGGCGGTTACTACCTGGTTTGATGATTACCTCGAGACCTATGATGGAGAGGAGCCCAGTGCGGTTTTATTTGATCTCGGAATTTCGATCTACCATTATGAAGAGTCGGGGAGAGGGTTCAGTTTTGGCCGCAGTGAAGACCTCGATATGCGGCTCGATCCTTCTGCTCCTTTTTCAGTCTCTGATATCGTCAATAAGTTTCGCGAGAAAGAGATTGCTGACATTATTTATACTAATGGTGAAGAACGGTATGCAAGGCGCATTGCAGCCGCCATCTGTAAGTATCGCGAATCACAACCCATAACTCGTTCAGATGAATTAGCCTCTATCATACGCCAAGCCGTTCCATCTTCGTATCGCTATGGAAGAATACACCCCGCCACACGAACGTTCCAAGCCTTACGGATAGCCGTAAATAACGAGTTGGATCGCATTGTACCAGCCGTAGATCGAGCAATTGAAATCCTGCGCCCTCACGGTAGAGTAGCGGTAATAAGCTTTCACTCTCTAGAGGACCGTCCTATAAAATATTTGTTCCGTAAACGAGCCGATGGATGTGTCTGTCCCCCAGAAGCTCCTCGTTGTACCTGTGGAGGCAAACCTTCCATTAAAATTCTTACCAAAAAACCGTTGGTCCCGTCTGCCCAAGAGTGTCAGGATAATCCCCCTTCTCGTAGTGCCAAATTACGAGTTGCGGAGAAAGTGGAGGACCAACTATGATCGATTACGACCGAGGTATTGTCAGAACATATTCAATTAGCCTAAAAGAAAAATTTGTATGTATTTTGATGCTACTTATGGTATTTGCGGCTTTATTAGTGCCCGTTGCACAAGCTGCCAAAAATCGGGAACTCCAAGTCCGCTTTACCAACATACGAACACAAAGTGCCATAATCGAAGAGAAAAAACAGGTTCTTACTGCCCAGATAACGGAAGCTCAATTGCCTGAGTTAACTCTCCAAAAAGCATCTCAACAAGGGTTGTTATTGCAGAAGATTCTGTTTGATGACGCCAAAATTGTTGTGGTGAAGGAGTAGGCTATGCAAGCAATGGAAAGTACACGGATTGCCCAATTAGCACAAGGCTCTCTGATTGGACAGCAACCATATCCCGTAATATCTTCTATTACGATTGATTCTCGCAAAACTCAAGATGGCTCTTTATTTGTAGCGTTACCAGGAGAATTGCATGACGGTCATGACTTTGTATTAGAAGCCTTCGCTAATGGCGCCTCAGCGGCTTTGATTGGAGCTCGACATGCACACAGAATCAAAGCTCGGCTGAAAGATGTTTCAAAAGTATTAATCGTGGTGGACAATCCCCTTCAAGCACTCCAGCGCATGGCCACGGAACATGTTCAGATGCATCAGGGGATGCAAAAGATTGGGATTACCGGAAGTTGTGGAAAAACTACAACCAAAGAGATGCTCGCTTCAATTTTATCTAAAGTAGGTAAGGTCGCCAAAACTCCAGGTAATTTTAACTCGGAAATTGGGTTGCCTATTTCACTGTTTGAGATTGATCATGATACCGAATTTGGAATTTTTGAAATGGGAGTGGATCATGTAGGTGAAATGGACCGAATGCTCTCGATGTGGCGTCCTGATGTGGCTCTCATTACTAATATTGGCCTATCCCATGTTGGCAAATTGGGCAACACTCAGGTTATCGCTAAAGAAAAAAGTAAAGTATTCCACCCTGAAATTGAAGCTGCTTTCATGGTAGAAAACAGTGCTTGGAATGATTATATAAGAAAAGTACGCAAAGTTGAGCCGCTCCCCTTTGGCATGGTGGGGACAAAAGGTCTAGGTCGTATCGTATCATTAGGGTTACAAGGGTGGCAGATAAGTTATGAAGGCGTGCCCATTCATCTGCACGCGGTTGGTAAACACAATCTTATAAATGCCATAGCCGCCATATCCATTGCTCAGGTGTACGGTGCGACGGCTGCACAGATTAGTGAAGGTTTAGAACAATTTTCAGCGGTGCCTGGCAGAAGCCATATTATTACTGGTGCAGTTACTGTTATTGAAGACTGGTACAATTCTAGTGTTGATTCGACCAATACTATTTTAGATTACATGGCTAATTTACCCTGGAAAGGACGAAAATTAGCGGTGTTGGGTTCTATGAAGGAATTAGGGATAGTTACAGAGAACGCCCACGTCCATGTTGCCCATAAACTACTGGCTGCTAATTTAGACGATGTCTATTTGTATGGTAAAGAGATGGAAAGTGCATGGTTGGAAATGCAAAAAATGGGCTTTTCAGAACGGGTCTTTTATACTGATGATTACGACATACTACAAAAAAGAATGCTTACAGACACACTCAAAGGCGATCTCATTCTACTCAAAGGCTCGCGTGCGATGGCCATGGAACGGTTAGTTCCCGCTTTGACCTCTATCGCTTAATTAGGAGATTTTATAGTGAATAGTCTAGCTATACTTAACGCATTACTCGCATTATTGATGGCATGGACTGTTTCCATGATTCTTGGGTACATCTATATAAAAGTGACGTACAAATATGGTTTCAATCAACCTATTAATCCTGATGTTCCAAAAGCTCATTTGCAAAAAGTAGGAACTCCGACAGCTGGAGGAATATTTTTCATAATCGGTATTACTGTTTCAGTCATCGTTTTGGGAGATATTACCCATCCGTACACGTTTATTCCCCTCGTGACCATGTGGTCATTTGCGTTAGTTGGCTTTTTTGATGATGCGACTAAAATTGCACGGAAAGAGTCCATCGGATTACGTACTTCTCGAAAACTCGCCATGCAGATTCTGGTAGCAGCTCTTATTCTTTGGTTGCAAAGTAGTATTTCAGGATTGCAAACAACAGTTATTAGTCATCCTTGGATTCCTTCACGTACTTGGAATATTGGGTTGTGGTACCCCATTGCCTTCTTATTTTACATGGTTACCTTTGTAAACGCGGTCAACATTACCGATGGTCTCGATGGTCTTGCTACCCAAGTAGCCATCAGTCCTCTAATTTTACTGGCCATAATAGCTGGTCTCTTTGGTTCAGGTTTACACTTTGAATTAATTCAGGGTCCGATTAATAACGGGGGATTGAATCTATTGGTGGTCCTGACCGCGACGTTGGGGGGCCTTTTTGGTTTTCTTTGGTACAACGGCCCTAAGGCACAAGTCTTTATGGGCGACACGGGCAGTCATGCATTAGGGGCAGTATTAGCAATCTGTGCGTTATTAATGAAAGTCGAATTGATTGTTCTCGTAGCATCTCTCGTCTTTCTGTTAGAGTGCTTCTCTTCATTTATCCAAATCATATCGATACGTATATTTGGCAAGAAGGTCTTTGCCATGGCTCCATTCCATCATCATCTTGAGAAAAAGGAGGTAACGGAGAGCAAGATAGTTATCCGGCTACAGATTGTCAGTATTATCGCATCTGTACTCGCTGGAATATTTTTCATCATAAAATATCTGTAGCACTATCGTGCCCTAACCGTATATAAGGTGGAAAATCAAACCTATGACGATGTAACATTTTCTAAAAATAACCTTCAGTCTCCTACTCTCAATGAGGGGTTAAACTGGAGCCCTTTTATGTTTATTTGTATTGTTATAGCGCTGGTCTGCTTTGGTCTCGTTACCCTCTATTCTGCGTCATATGATGAGGCAATCCGTCACGGGCTTGCTAGTTCTTACTATTTTTCCAGACAAATTATTTTTGCTTTTTTAGGGTTTATTGTATTTATTGTAATTAGGTGGATTCCTCTGCGCTGGATTCGGCGGGCAATTCCCTGCCTTCTCATAATCTCTTTTATCTTGATGATATTAACCCTAGTCACTCCTTGGGGTGTGGAACGCCTAGGAGCGCGTAGGTGGTTACAAATTGGACCTTTGCCATCCTTCCAGCCCTCCGAACTTTTGAAAGTATCGGTGGTGTTATATATAGCCCATATCCTTTCAAAATGGGATGGGCACAGTTTTGTTCCTATTGGCATAAGTATTGTTATTATCATTATTTCTGCTCTTTTAATCGTGGTGCAACGTGATTACTCAACTACCTTGATATTTTTGCTGGTGGCTTTAGCGCTACTAGCCATAGGGGGGCTACGGTTGCGCTATATCGGTATGGTTACGGTTGGAGTAGGTGTTCCCTCTTTAATCTTTTTATTCATTGAGCCCTATCGAATTCGTCGTATTGTCAGCTTTCTATTTCCCACAATTGATCCAAGTGGACTAAATTGGCAAGTTAGAAAATCACTTGAAGCGATAGCAGCGGGAGGTATGTGGGGCAAAGGATTGGGTAATGGAACTTTTAAACTAGGAATTATTCCAGAAGTGCAGAGTGATTTCATCTTTGCATCACTTGCCGAGGAGTTGGGGTTCTCTGGTGTCATCCTAGTTTTTCTCTTGTTTTTGGGGTTTGCCTTTCTTGGGTTTTCTACGGCTCGACGGTTTTATACAACATCTTTTAAGCACCGCTTTATTGCTTTAGCCTCTTTTGGGATCACGTTTATGATAATTTGGCAGGCTCTCATTAATTTGGCTGTAGTAACAGCATTGTTGCCTCCTACGGGTATTCCCTTACCGTTTTTCTCACAGGGAGGAACCAATCTATTCATAATATTATGTGAATGTGGGTTCCTCTATAGATGTATGGTGATTGATGAAAAGGAGTTAGCGGCTTATGAGTAATGCATATGCCTATGGCTATGATTATGATAGTTACCGCAGCGATGTTACCGGATATTCACGAGAAATGGTTTTGGATAAAACCAAATCTCGTCCGATGAAAAGGTGTTTTTGGATTATTGTAACGCTTATAATTGTCGTGTTACTTGGTTGGTATGCACTCCGCTTTATTCCCCTCTTTGATATCACAGAAGTCGTTATATCCTCAAATAATGCTATTTCTAGTGTTCCTAGTGCAGCAAAACAGTTAGGAGAAGCCGTGTTAGGTCAATCGATGGCTTCGTCGGCACCTAGGAATTTAAAACATGCACTTACATCGCTCAGTATGGTTGAGGATGTAAGCTTAGTTAGACATTCTTTTTCCCGCCTTGAAGCTGAACTGACTATCTATCAACCCAACGTTGGGATAGCAGTAGTAGAAGATGATACGACACTGGCCCTGTATCTTGTGAAGGACCGGAAACTCGAGAGAATTTCACATGAAGACTTCGCCTTGTACGGCCACACCGTTTTTACCGTGGAAGTTAATCCTACCTATGGAGATTATCTTGTGACGTATGGTCTCGATCCTGGTATGGAAGAGGTCATTGAATTAGCTAATCAAATGGGTATGGACACAGGAGAACGTTATCGAATTGTGGGGAGGATTCGCTACCAAGAGGGTCTGGAGAATACATTTGGAAATATGATAATCGATCTACCAGCTTACAATAGTAATCTCTACATTCGTGAATCTATCTCCGAATCAAGGTTGCACGATGCTCTCCGATTGATTAAACTGGAGCATAAAGACAACCAGTTACGCAATATTGCTCTTATTGGCCAGTTGCGGTATGATTTGTATGCTCGGTCGCTGGTAAGTCGGCAATGATTCGGAGGTGTTATAGTGGCCACAGATAAAATCATGATGGGGCTCGATATCGGTAGCTCATGGGTACGTGCAGTAATTGGTACAGTGAGCAAAGATGGGACCGTCATGGTAGATAGCTTGTGTGAACGCCCCTCTGAAGGGGTCCGTTTTGGGGCTATCGTTAATATAGAACAGGCAATAAAAAGTATAACCTCCGTTATCTCAGAAGCTGAGTTGCAAGCAGGAACCGATATACAGCAGATTATCATTGGGATTGGCGGTGAACACATTGAAGGCATTCCATCCCAAGGAGTGGTGGGAATTAATGCTAAAGACCAAGAAATTAAGCGTGAAGATATTTTTCGCTCTCTAGAAGTTGCTCGTGCTTTTGAGCTTCCTTTAGATCGGGAGATTTTACACACATTAGTGCAGGATTTTCGGGTTGATGGACGCGATGGTATCAAAGACCCCATAGATATGCTGGGGCACCGATTAGAAAGTCGGGTATTAATTGTGACTGGATCTGCCTCTGTTTGCCAAAATGAACGTAAATGTATTCAGCGGGCAGGCTTTCAGGTACAACGTCTTGTAGCGCAACAATTGGCTGATAGTGAAGCTGTTTTGAGTGTTGAAGAAAAAGAGATGGGAACCATTCTAATAAATATTGGCAGTGGTACTACCAACATGATAGTATATGCCAACGGAGCTCCTATTTTTACTGGAGGAGTGAGTTTGGGTGGAGGTCACGTCACGAACGATATTGCGTTTATACTTAACAAACCTAAAGTTATAGCGGAACAGGTTAAGTGTGAATATGGGAATTGCCATATTCCTTCTGTAGCTGAGGATGAGATGATGCGCATTCCTCAAATCGGTGGTCTTCCATCGATTAAAATGCCGAAGAAAGAACTTAGTAAAATAATTGAGCCTAGAATGGCTGAAATATTTTCGATGCTTCAAGTAGCCCTTGAGAAAAAACAGGTTAGAGGTTCTTTTGGAGGAGGAGTTGTGCTAGTTGGTGGAGGAGCATTATTATCAGGAGCTACTGAATTAGCCTCTGAGATCTTTAGATTACCAGCTCGGATAGGTTTTCCTGAAGCTTTGCATGGTCTTGACCGATCCTATATCAATCCCCGTTATACAACAACATTAGGACTGGTGATGACTGAGGCAAAGCGCGTACGCGATCAGTATGCTTCGGGTGGTCCCAAAACTGAGCGCACAAAATCCTCCGGGTCTTTTGGAAAGAAAGTTCGTGGGTTTTTCAGGACCATTTTTTAAATAAGTAATTGGATTCATGCTGGAGGTGAGTGTTAATGGACTTTGATATGCTCGAAGATTTGCTACAAAATGAACAGACCCCACCAACCGACATTAAAGTTGTTGGGATTGGGGGAGCTGGAGGAAATGCTGTCAATCGTATGATTGCAAGCGGTTTAAAGAAAGTTACATTTGTAGCGATGAACACTGATATCCAGGCTCTACAACGTTCCAATGCACAGATTCGTATGCCGTTAGGTAAGCAGTTGACGGGAGGTCTGGGAGCTGGAGGCATTCCTGATGTAGGTGAAAAAGCCGCGCAGGAATCACGTGAAGATATAAAAAAACTATTAACTGGAACCGACATGGTCTTTATTACCGCCGGTATGGGTGGTGGTACTGGTACGGGAGGAGCTGCTATAGTAGCTGAGGTCTCACGTGAAGTAAATGCCCTTACCGTAGCTGTTATTACGACTCCTTTTGCCTTTGAGGGGAAGAAGAAGTTGCAACTTGCCCTTGCTGGTATTGAAAAACTACGCAAACATGTCGACACTCTCATCCTCATCCCCAACCAATATCTATTAAAAGTTGTTGAAAACAATACTCCGATCAAAAAAGCCTTTTTATTAGCTGATGATGTGTTGCGACAGGGTGTGCAGGGAATTAGTGAGCTTATAACCGAACCAGGTGAAATCAATATTGACTTTGCTGATGTGAAGACGGTTATGAAAGGGAAGGGCGATGCTCTGATGGGAATTGGTGTGGGCGAAGGATCGACTCGTGCTGTTGATGCTGCACGTGCAGCTATTAACAATCCATTGCTAGAAAATGCTAGTATTGATGGGGCGAGCTCGGTTTTAGTAAATCTTGCCGGTGGTGATGGTTTAACACTCCAAGAGTATCAGGATGTGGTAGAATTGATTACCGAGACCTGTGCCGAAGACGCTTTAATAATTGCTGGTCAAGCTTATAATCCAGAATTAGGGGAAAAAATAAAAGTGACGGTAGTCGCTACGGGATTTGAGCGTTCAGAATCTACTCTCGATGAACAAATCGATTTGATGGCCTACAAGCGCCACAAGGTAGAAGGTCCCCTTGGTCCTCCCAAACGTAATGGAGAAGGGCGTGACTCTAACCGTCCCCAAAGTCCTCCTGAAGATGATGATGCTGATGTGATTACTGTTAATCGATGGCAGGATTTACAACAACAACTGGGTGGGCGTCAACAAACCAACGATTACAGTTTCCCAGCTGTTTTACGCTATCAACGAGGTGAAGAAGAGGATTCATGAGTACAACTCGAGCCGTAGATGATGCGTTAGTAGAAGATTATAAAGATTATCTTTCAATTGAACGCAGGGTCGCACCATCCACTGTGCAGGTGTATGCAGGAGAAGCCCTCCGTTATGTAGCCTTTTTACGTGAACATGGGATACGCATTGAGTCGGTGACTTTGAGGGAGGCCGTCAATTATCTTATCCAGCGTTCTAAGGCTAATATCTCTTCTCGCACCCAAGCTAAACATATGAGTGCCCTTCGATCTTTTCATAGATTCCTCTGTGATTCTGAAATTCGGGAAGATAACCCGTTTGATACGATTGAAATGCCTAAGACAGGTTTGCAATTACCGAAGAGTGTTCCCTATGAAGCAGTAGATCACATTCTAGCCGTAATCGATACGAGTGACAAACTAGGGCTCGGTGTTCGTGATAAGGCCTTATTTGAATTGATTTATTCTTGTGGTCTCAGGGTATCTGAGGCTTGTACACTCCAACTTTCTGATTATCGAGAGAAAGAACGACTTTTACGAGTGTTAGGGAAAGGGAATAAAGAGCGCTTAGTTCCCGTAGGAGCGTATGCACACGAGGCTCTACAGCTCTATCTTGAAACCGTTCGACCCAATCTCTTAGGTCCCCATATACATGAACAAACCATATTTTTAGGACGACGAGGGAAACCATTAACTCGAGCTTCGGTTTGGAAGCGTTTCAAATCTTATGCTGATCTCGCACAAGTTGATGCCAAAGTGCATACCCTGCGTCACTCATTTGCTTCGCACTTGTTACGTGGAGGGGCCGACCTGCGGAGTGTACAGGAGTTACTAGGGCACAGTGACATCAGGACGACACAAGTATATACCCATACCGAAACTGAAGATTTGTTGCAGGCCTACCGTAAATTCCATCCTGATGGAGAACCTGATTCTCTCTAATTGAAGCAGAATTAGTGGTTGATCCATTAGTCTCATATGGACAGCAAAGAAAAAATCATGGCTATTATGTGTCTCCCCAACCTGACGTTAGAACAACGACTCACGCTGAATGCTATGGCGATACCTCTCCCCAAAATATTGACCATGCGCGCGGGGCTTTTACATGAAACTATTGGAGTGCGGGTACCTGAAGGGTGGAATAGTAGCGGTGTAACGCTTGCTTACAACTCTTTCTTGCGGTGGTATGAAAAAGATGGCAATGAATTGGTCTATTATGGTGATCTAGACTTTCCACCATTACTCCGCACCATCGCTGACCCTCCCTTTGGGTTAACCTATCGAGGAGATCTAAGTCATACAGGTCTCTCTCTTTCCATTGTTGGGACCCGTAACGCCTCAGCTAAAGCTTTACATGCAGCCTTCACCTTAGGCTTGGAATGTGGCGCAGCGCGCGTGTTAGTTGTCTCTGGTTTCGCCCGAGGGATTGATCTTGCTGCGCATGGGGGAGCGTGCGCCATAGGGGGGCCTACTTGGGCGGTGTTAGGATCTGGTCTCTCTTATATAAATCAGAAGTCACCGTACAAAGTCCAGCGCGTGTTAGCATGCCAAGGGGCATTTGTAAGTGAATTTCACCCCTCTGCTGCGCCACTACCGTGGCGGTTTCCTATTCGCAACCGAATCATTGCTGGTTTATCCCCTGTGACTGTCGTGGTTGAAGCCCCTCAAAAATCGGGTGCGTTGATTACCGCCGATTATGCACTACGTCAGGGGCGTGAAGTATTAGTCCACCGGCAGGGGGGAGATAGTAGTGGAACGGCGTTCTTAATTGAAGATGGGGCTAAGGTGGTAAATTGGTTAGGAGAAGTCGCTGCAAAAACGTGTGTCAATTATAATCCCACCCGACGTGCAGTATTAAGAACCTCTTCTCGTGTGTATCAATTTGGTTCTCGAAAATATTCCCTTGTCCCCTCGTTGTAAGAGGATTGGACACCGTGATATAGTACTAGGTATGGATACGGTGCAAAATTACCTTGCCTATCTTAAAGAAGTGCGCAAGGTCTCTCCCTATACGATAGTCTCTTATGCTCATGATTTAGAGCTCTTTTCGCAGTTTATTGCTCAACGGGGACTTACCGTAAAAGATGTGACTCCACTGGATGCACGGCGTTTTAGTGCCTACATCTTACGTGATAAGGGGTACAAACCAGCCACTGTAAACAGAATGTTATCAACCTTGCGGGGATTTTATACGTATGCGGTTCGTTATGAAATTTGTATTAGTAACCCTTTTTTACGGATTGCGGGTAATCCACGGTATCGAAGATTACCAGAGGTTCTCAGTAGAGAGGATGTTCAACGTATATTAGCATTTCCTTTCCAGGACTTTCTCGGGTTACGCGATAGTGTTATGATGCATCTGTTTTATGCTACTGGTTGTCGTCTAGCAGAGTTATTGGCGGCCAACATAGGTGACTTGGAACTTAATGATGAGCGATTACTGGTTCATGGGAAAGGGAATCGGCAGCGATATGTTTTTCTGAATCCCAGCACAAAAACATTATTAGAGGTGTATCTGCCCCAGCGCCAGGAGTATCAAAGAGGACAAGGGATAGCTGAAGGTCCAGATACTGTAGCTTTACTCATAGGATCTCAAGGGAAACGGTTGTCGGCTTCGTCTGTCCATAGTATCTTTACTAGGTATCGGATTCAGTTAGGTCTCCGAACAAGGTTCACGCCGCATATGCTGCGTCATAGCTTTGCTACACATATGCTGGACAATGAGTCGGGAATCCGACTTGTTCAGGAGTTGTTGGGGCATGCTTCAATTTCGACGACCCAGATTTATACGCACGTAACCAATGCTCGTTTGCGGGCTGTGTATGAACGCAGTCACCCGCACGGAAGGAAAGAAAAGAATGGAATTTAGAGGAACTACCATCATCGCCGTAAGACGAGATGGACATGTAGCGATTGCAGGAGATGGGCAAGTCACCGCTGGTGATGCAATCTTGAAAGGAAATGCCCGCAAAGTCCGTCGAATGATGGATGGAAAAGTATTATCAGGATTTGCTGGAGCAACGGCCGATGCCTTCACCTTATATGAAGTGATTGAGAAAAAACTTAAACAATATAATGGGGATTTAACACGGGCTGCGGTAGAGATGGCAAAAGAGTGGCGTATGGATCGTAACCTACGCAAATTAGAAGCGATGTTATTAGTTGCTGATTCAAATAAAACATTTTTAATATCGGGATCAGGAGATGTTATTGAACCTGAACATCATGCAATAGCTATTGGTTCAGGTGGTAATTATGCGTTGGCAGCAGCTCGGGCTTACCTCGATTGCTCGTCATTCTCAGCAGAAGAAATTGCAAGAAAATCATTAGAAATAGCGAGTGACATCTGTGTGTACACTAATAAGTCTATTTTAGTTGAATCCCTCTAGGAGTGAATATGAAGTTGGATACTATGACTCCTGCTCAAATTGTGCAGGAATTAGATAAATATATTATAGGGCAAGATGATGCAAAACGGACAGTAGCAATTGCTTTACGTAACCGATCAAGGCGCAAGAAATTGCCTGATAGTATGCGGGATGAAGTCTCTCCCAAAAATATTATTATGATTGGGCCTACAGGTGTAGGTAAGACTGAAATTGCACGTCGTATTGCCAAGCTTGCCAATACACCTTTTATTAAGGTCGAAGCCACAAAATATACAGAAGTAGGGTATGTTGGCCGTGATGTAGAGTCGATGGTGCGTGACTTAATGGGAACTGCTGTTCAAATGACTCGTAAAGAATTGGCTGAACAGAGGAAATCACAGGTTGAAAAACAAGTTGAAGAACGCTTGTTAGACTTGTTACTTCCCAGCGAATCGGCTCCCAAAAACACCTCAGGGAGTTCTAGTAGTACTGAATTAACAGATGCAACAAAAACTACCCGAGAGAAATTTCGGCAATTTTTAGCTGAAGGCCGCTTTGAAGAACGTGAAGTAGAACTCACTGTTCACAGCAAACCAGCTGTGCAGGGGGTGGAGTTATTGGCTGGAGGAAATCTAGATGATCTTGAGAACACCATCCAGAGCTTAGGAAGTATTTTTGGAGGCCGAGGGAAGAAACGGAAAGTCTCTATCAAACGGGCCCGAGAATTATTGACGGAAGAAGAGACTGAGAAAAGTCTTGATCAGGAACAAGTTGTTGAGCTTGCTAAAGAATTAGTCGAACAGATGGGGATTATTTTCATCGATGAAATTGACAAAGTCGCTGGCAGAAAAGGGGGACACAGTGGACCTGATGTTTCCAGAGAAGGAGTTCAGCGTGATATTCTCCCCATTGTAGAGGGGAGCAAAGTAAGTACAAAGTGGGGTATGGTTGATACTACCCATATCTTATTTATTGCGGCAGGAGCCTTTCATATTGCTAAGCCAAGTGATCTTATTCCTGAATTACAGGGAAGATTTCCTCTGCGTGTAGAGTTGAAAGAACTTACGAGCAGTGATTTTCTACGTATTCTACAGGAACCAGAGAATGCAATTATTAAGCAATATATTGCCCTAATGGAGACTGAAGATGTTACACTGGTCTTTAAGGACAATGCGCTAAAACGGGTCAGCGAAATTGCTTATTTAGTTAATAGCAATACCGAAAACATTGGAGCACGTCGATTGTATACGATTATGGAACGTTTACTTGAAGATATTTCATTCAAAGCATCAGATATGGCGGGACAGACCGTAGATATTACAGAGTCCTACGTGAATGAACGACTTGCAGATATAATGGAAAATGAGGATCTTAGTCGGTACATACTCTAAAAAGTAGGGGGAGCGAAATCCATGAAGTACGTCACGATTGTAGGAAAAGATTTTGAAGAAGCTGTGCGTAAAGCGAGAGAAAACTATGGTCCTGCACTGCGTATTCATAGTCGTCGTGACGTTATGGTAAGAGGTGGCTTTTTATGGATGAGTAAAAAGCCCCGCGTAGAAATAACTTGCTACCTCGTTGACCCAGCAGAAAGTGAAACTAACAAAGAACCTTCTGGTGAGGCAGCGCAGAAAATAGAACCAGAGATAGTAGCAGAAGAAGTTATAGAATTGGTTGCTGAGGAAGAAACTCAACACGAAACGTTACTGGCGCATGCCCGCACGTTATTGGAATTGAATGACTTTTCTGCTACATTCATCGATAAAATTCTTCAGCTCTTGCAAGATTCATTAGAAGAATCTGGGGATGACGATCTTTCACTACTTGAATTTGAATTGATGATTGTGGATAAAATCGTTTCCCTCATCCAGATTGACCATGGGACGCAATTGCGCCCACCCCGTATATTTGTAGTTTTAGGTCCTACAGGAGTCGGCAAGACGACTACTCTAGCCAAAATAGCAGCCTTGTATGGATTGCAAGATATCCCAGAATATAGACGTTCTGTGTACATGATCACCATTGATTCCTTCCGAGCTGGAGCTTATGAACAATTGAGTGCCTTCGGCGATTCACTAGGAATTACCGTGGAACAAGTAACCAATGAAGAAGAGTTTTATGGAGCCTTAGTCCATGCGCAAGATTCTGACCTAGTGTTAGTCGATACAATTGGCAAAAGTCCAAGAGACAAAGACTTAGCTCTAAAAATGAAAACATTGTTATCGGTACTAGATGGAGAGAAAACTCGTTTTTATCTTGTGATTTCGGGAGCGATGAAAACTCAAGATGTGTTACGAACTATTGACCAATACGCCTCTTTTGGAATTTCCAGTGTTATTGTCACAAAACTAGATGAGACCGAAACAGTAGGCAATGTGTTGAGTGTTTGTCATCTCCGCGAAATTCCTCTTCTCTTTTTTACAGATGGTCAACGTGTACCAAAAGATATCCACAAGGCCTCGGCTTCAACTATGTTGGGACAACTGAAAGGATTTTCTCTCGACTTTGGAAGCCTTTGGGTTAATCAGATTAGTTCGGGCCCGATTGTGAGGGAAGAGTAATATATTCCATCTTATCAGAAATCAATTTCCCTTGGCGTACCATATCGGCGATAATTGAACCGATGGCTGGAGCTGCTATATTACTGCCCCAGATGGTTGCTCCAGTGGGGTTAGATACGCCTATATACAGTATGTAGGCAGGATCATCGACAGGGACAATAGCTAAAGTACTCGCTAGGAATGTAGCGGTCTTGTAAGCTCCAGTTTCGGGATCGGCGATTTGGGCTGTACCAGTTTTAGCTGCAACCCGGACACCGGGCACAGCTGTTCTTGTAGCCGTCCCTCCGGCTTCTACAGCCTGTTCCATACCAGAGAGGACCGTGTGCGCAACAGCGGGAGAAAGGACGCTACCTTGCGCCACTGAGGGTGACGTCTTATGTACTACCGCTCCGGTGGCATCGACTATAGTATCTATAATGTAAGGTTGCATAACGTTGCCATTATTGGCAATTGCAGTTGCTGCAGTAACTAATTGTAATGCCGTAACGCCTAGTTCTTGTCCAAAAGCCATGGTAGCCTTGGTTCTGCCAGACCAAGAGGAGGTCTCTCTGAGGTTGCCACTAATGCCTCCTAGCATCCCCGTTTTCCAATTTGAGTTGAAGCCTAATTTTAATAATGTATCTCTAAATAGTGCATCATCAGTTTGTAATGCCCAATGAGCGACAGCACCATTGCATGAGTATTTCAACATGCTTTGCGGGGCGATGGTGCCATGTGCGGTTACACAATTAATTGTTGTAGGGCTGCCGTTCTTCATGATAAAAGTATAACTGCCATCACAATAGAAAGGCTCACTGAAATTAGCTTGATCGGCAGCAAGTTCAGATGCTAGTGAAAAAATCTTGAATACTGACCCAGGTTCAAACATCGCTGTAATAACTTTATTCTGACGCTGGAAAGGTTCAGATGTCTGATAATTATTGGGGTTATACCAAGGGAAACTAGATGCGGCTAGAATCGCTCCTGTTTTAGCATCCATAATAATCCCCATGATACTATCGGGGTGGTGCAATGAATCGATGGAAACAGCTTGGGCATCTAAGAGATATTGGAGATCCATATCAAGGGTGAGGTGAATATCATGACCGTAGGTCAAGTTAGTACCTAAGGTCGGGTAGGGGGAGAGCAACCTATCATAAGCCAACTCAATTCCTTCAATGCCAACATTCTCTGTGTTGGTAAACCCGATCACTTGTGCACCATGGTAATGGTGTGGATAGGTCCGACCATACTGTTTTTCTAACATTACTCCTTTGAGCTTACCTTCTTGCAATAAGGAATAGATAATTTGATACTCTTCATCACTCAATCTTCGTTTTACTTGATAATATATAGATCTCTTGGAGGCATTTTGCATGATAGTTTGGGGAGAAAGAGAGAGGATAGAGGCGAGAATAGAGGCAGTTTCAGAGATATCTTCCACTTCACGTACCAACATTGCACAGCTATAATAAGGAGTCTCAATTGCTAGCACCTTCTTCTTGCTATCAAGGAGAGTTCCCCGTATAACTCTTGTTGCAACTTGGGGATTCTGATAGGTTACAGATGGAGTTGATGGAACCATGATGAGCCAAAAGATCCTAACTAGTAGGACTATCGCTACGATTCCAGTGGTTATGAGTAGTAAAAGAGGAAGTCGTTTTTTTTCTCTGGATACCATGGTGCAAATATAGTAGTATGTAAGAGCATCATTGTCGAGAGCAGGTGGGGTACATGAGCTACAGAGACAAAAGCAGTTACGATGATATGGGGCACACAAGCTCCAAGAGACGACAGGATCATGAACGAATGGATCGTAAGAGCCTTCGCATCATTGTTACAGTCGTTATCGTTGGTGTGTTATTGTGTGCTGGGGTCGTTGCGCTATGGATACTCTACTTTTCTGTGGATGAAGTTTCTTCTACAGATACAGAGCAAAATTCTTCCTATATGGTTGTAGAACCTATAACTGAACCACTTGTCGCCGTATCTGAGAAACAACAACCTCGTGGTGAAGTGATTATCGAAACGCCCGTCCCATCGCGTACTACTACCACACCGGCTCCCTCGCGTACGATTTGGTATACAGAACATACAGTACAAGAGGGTGAAAACCTCGATTCCTTAGCTGAAACATATGGTATAAGCCGCGAAACAATACTAAGTGTAAATGCAATTAAAAATCTCGCGACTATAAAACCAGGTCTCACGTTAAAAATCCCAAATCGAAATGGCCAACTCTATACGGTCCAATCAGGTGATTCACTCTCTATTATAACGAATAGATTTAATTCCACATTGGGGTGGAAAACGCTTCAGGAACTCAATGGGTTACGGTCAGAGGTTATTTTCCCTGGACAAAAGCTATTCATCCCCAGTGCCGAAGCCGATGATGATGGCTCTTTAGCCAGTTATGATCGCTTTGTACGACCGGCAGAAGGACTTATTACCGGTCTCTATGGGCAACCTGTGGTATATGGAAACTCTGAAGCTGTTACAGTGCTCCAAGGTATCTGGATTGAAGGGCCTTCCGGCTCTGAAATAAGAGCTTCTAGCTCTGGGATGGTCGCCGACGTTGGTAACGTTCCCGATGGAAAAGGGCGCTTTGTGGTGCTTTCTCACGAGAATGGATACCGGACGACGTATGCTCATCTTGACCAGATCCTAGTTACAATAAGTGACCAGGTCAAACAGGGTGAGGTGTTGGGAACTCTAGGGAAAACTGGCAACATTGGCCGCCCAACGCTCTATTTCTCGATTGAACAGGGTGGAACGGCTCTAGATCCAGCTAATTTCTTTTAAACGTTACGCCCGTGACAATGTTTGTATTTCTTACCACTTCCACAGGGGCACGGTTCATTCCGGCCTACTTTTGGTGTAGTACGCCGTATTTGGACGGGTGCTTGTCCAGGTTGAGCTCCCATCATCCGCGCAGGGGCTGCATCTGAGCCAAATTGGGTGACCCCGCCATGGGATTCAACCATATGCGTCAGACGACGCTCTCTTTGCGTGGCATCTGAGGCTTGAATTTTAACCCGCACCATCAGCACGGCAATATAGGCTCTGATTTGATTGATCATATCGTCAAAAATGTCAAAACCCTCTAATTTATACTCTAATAAGGGATTTTTCTGAGCATACGAACGGAGGTACACTGCTTCACGTAAACCTTCTAACTGATCTAGATGGTCTTGCCAACGCATATCAATTTGGCGTAAATACTGGAACCGAAGAAAATCATTAAACGGTTGTCTACCGGTGATAGCAATCTTTTCATCAACTTGAGATTTTAAGATTTCAAAAAGATGTGTCTCTATTTGTTCAGAGTTGAGCCCTTTAATATCTTCTGTAGAGAGAGGGGGGGCATAGTGAAAACGTTCTTCTAAGCCTTCGGTTAAGGTTGTAACATTTTGTTTATTATCACGTGCACTGGGTTCTATCTGGGCTACAACTTCTTGGATAATGTCCTTACAGGCGTCTAGGCCCCGTTCAATAAGGTCTGTGGCCATGAGGATGTTGTCGCGTTGGTTATAGAGATAATTACGTTGTTCATTGAGAACGTCATCATATTCTAGCAAGTGTTTTCGAATTTCAAAGTTCTGTTCTTCGACCCGCATCTGAGCTTTTTCAATAGCACGGCTGACCATGGGATGTTCAATCGGTTCAGCACCCATCCCTATCTTTCCTAGCATGGTACGAACTGAATCTTTAGCAAAAAGGCGCATGAGGGTATCATCGAGAGAGAGGAAAAACCGAGAAACACCAGGATCTCCCTGTCGACCCGAACGTCCACGTAACTGGTTGTCGATACGGCGCGATTCATGTCGCTCAGTTCCAAGAATATATAATCCACCGAGGCTCTTCACCTCTTCATAGGCTTTTTTCCACTGCGGATATACTTTTTCTTTAGCCTTGGCATACTCTTCTGGTGTAGCGTCAGTACCGCAGACAGCTATGATTTTAGCTTCGAGAGAACCGCCCAATTTAATGTCCGTACCACGACCAGCCATGTTTGTAGCGATAGTTACTGATCCTTTGGCGCCAGCATCTTCAATAATCATTGCTTCTCGGCCATGATTCTTGGCATTCAAGACTTCATGTTTTATACCTTTTTTCTTGAGCATCGAAGAAATAAGTTCAGACTTCTCGATCGAAACGGTACCCACAAGGATTGGTTGCCCCTTTTTATGAACCTCCTCAATTTCCTGACAGATAGCATCAAGCTTGAATTGTTCATTAAGGTAGATCGAATCCTGTAAATCTTTACGGACAGTAGGGAGGTGGGTAGGTACTACTACAACATCAAGGTTATAGATTTTTAAAAACTCTGGAGCCTCGGTATCGGCAGTTCCGGTCATCCCTGATATTTTATCGTACATGCGGAAAAAGTTTTGGAAGGTAATGGTTGCCAAGGTCTTATTCTGCACCTCAACCCGAATTTTCTCTTTGGCTTCGATTGCTTGGTGAAGCCCATCGCTATAACGGCGACCTTGCAAAATTCTGCCGGTAAACTCATCTACAATCTGTACTTTTCCTTCAGCTACGACATAATCTACATCAGCATGGAATAATTGGTGCGCTTTTACTGCTTGGGTCATATAGTGGACAAATTCGAAGTTTTCTCCCTCATATAGTGAACCTGTAATAATACGATTCTTCTGCAATAGTTCTTCAATATGAGAAAGTCCTTCATTCGTAAAGACAATCCTTTTTTGTTTTTCATCAACCTGAAAATCACCGGTAACATCGTCAGGATATTCTTGGGTTTCTGGGTCTCGCTTACAGGCAATGAGGTGGGGGACAATCGTATCTGAAGCGCGAATTTTGAGAGTATCATCAGCTGCCTGCCCACTAATAATGAGAGGGGTACGGGCTTCATCGATCAAAATTGAGTCGATCTCATCAATAATACAATAATGGTGCAGAGGTTGTATCTTCTCTTTGGCATCCCATTTCATATTATCGCGCAGATAGTCGAACCCAAATTCATTGTTGGTTCCGTAGGTTATATCACAGTTATACGCTAGACGGCGTACTTCATTATCCATGTCGCTGATAATATTACCAACCGTAAGGCCCAGGAATTCATAAATAGGTCCCATCCAGGCAGCATCGCGCTGGGCAAGATAGTCGTTGACGGTAATGATGTGAACACCTTTACCTTCCAATGCATTCAAATAAGCGGCAGGTACACAAGTGAGAGTTTTTCCTTCACCTGTTTTCATTTCAAGAATTCTCCCTTGATGAAGGACGACTGCACCCATGATTTGTTCGTCAAAATGGCGTTCATGTAAAACTCGATCGGCCGCTTCCCGAGCTAGGGCAAAGGCTTGTGGGAGAAGCGATTCAAGCGTCTCTCCGGCCTCTAATCTTTTTTTAAATTGGGCTGTTATAGCGGGGAAAGTACTATCTTCAAAACTTTTAGCCCACTCAGCTTGGGCGTTGACCTGTTCCACCACAGGAGCTAGTTGCTTTAAATCTTTTTCCTGTTTTGTTCCGAACAATTTTTGTATGAAGCTTTTTGCCATGGAAATTCCTCTATTAGATATGTTAAACTCCTGAAAGTATACCAAGTATGGTGGCGTCTGTATATCGCCTTCTCGGTAACTATGGTATAGACTTTAGCTTCAAAGGAGTGGGCAAGTGAAAGTATGTTTCACCGGGGGAGGTACCGGCGGACACGTTTTTCCAGCTTTTGCGATAGATTCTCAGTTAAGCATACTCCTCTCTGAAGAAGGGGAAGACTACCAGCGGTTTTGGATGGGGAGTGGGAAACCTGAAGAGCAAGAGTGGGTAGAGTCAACCGGTATGCCCTATTTTGCAATACGCAGTGGAAAGTTACGACGGTATCTATCCTGGCGGATTTTCCCCGATATGGTAGCAGTCTGCGTAGGATTTTGGCAAGCGCTCTATCTCTTACGTCGAGAAAAGCCCGATGTCATCTTCTCAAAAGGAGGATATGTCTCTGTTCCACCCGTGTTAGCTGCGAGATTATTAAGAATTCCAGCTGTTACGCATGAGTCGGATGCTTTGCCTGGGTTGGCAACGAAGATTAATGCACGTTTTGTGCAAGCCATCTGTATCTCTTTTGCCGATGTCTCTCAATATTTTCCACCACGTATACAACCCAAACTGGTGGTAACCGGAGTACCAAGTCGTCTTTCACGTACGCGAGCCCAGGTTGATAAAGCCTACCAGCGGTTTGGTATATCGGCACACAGGAAGGTGATCGTTGTGCTAGGGGGAAGCCAGGGGGCAGCCCAGATAAACTCCTTAATATGGGAGAACTTAGACTCTTTTTTAACGTTAGGTGATATTGTGCATCAAACAGGTTCAGGAAAGTACCAGAAGATTGAACAGGACGGGTATCATGCGCTACCATTTATTACTGAAGGGTTAGAGGATGTGTTAAAAGCTGCTTCAGTAGTTATCTCCCGTGCTGGGGCGACTGCAATTGCCGACTTCTTAGAGATGGAGGTGCCAATGGTGCTCATACCCCTCAGTGTACGAGCCTCCCGAGGCGATCAAGTGGAAAATGCACGTCGTTTAGAACGTATAGGTGCTGCACAAGTATTTGCCGGGGAGACTCAGGTAGGTATAGAGTTGTTTCAGTTGGTGAAAAAGGTAGTAACGAACGAGAAACTGCGCCGAGAAATGATTCAAAAATCTATTTCACTTCGGACAGAAGGGGCAGGGACACATATTGCACAAGTAATTTTTCAAGTGGGTGCTATAGCTGATAAAAGGAGCAAGAACCATGACTGAATGGGGTTTTTCGGTAGGAACATATGTGGTCAACATTGTGGATGTCTTAATCCTCATTATTGCCCTATTAGCGGCTGTAACAGGAGTCGCGCGTGGTTTTGCGATGGGGTTTTCTTCCCGAGTAGGGTTTTTGGTAGGCTTCTTAGTTGCTTTATTGTTTGGAAGCCTAGGAGCCGGAGTAATTGCTGAAACATTTGATTTTCCGCCCCTCTGGTCAACACTCATGGCCTTCGTGCTACTTTTTATTGTGGGGTATATTTTAATTATGTTAGTTGGATCTTTACTGGAGAGGACACTTGAGATGCTCCATCTCGATTGGTTGGACCGTATTCTAGGTTTTGTGCTGGGTATGGTGGAGGCTTTTATCATGGTCGCATTCATCATCTATTTATTAGAATTACAGAACGTGATTGACCTCTCAGCCTTCTTCGATCGTAGTGTAATTACAACGAAAGTCATTAAACCGTTAACCCCTGTCGGTCTTGCTTGGGTAAAAGGGATACTCTAGATGTTTGCATCAATTTTACCCTATCGCCGCGAAGTCGCCACCGATCTCATAGCGCAGATTACTGCCAAGACATTACCTCACGCGCTATTGTTTGCCGGTCCCTCATACAGTGGTCGTCTCACCCTCATTCTTGAAGCTGCTCGCTCTACTTCCTGTGAAAAAGGGGGAGCTTCGCATTGTACTTGCCCATCGTGCCGTGCCTTTGCTCGGTTTGGGATGCATAATGTGATCTTTGTTGGAACTCGTGATCATAAAACAAGGATTGAAGCCGCACTAGTCAATTTTGTAGAGTTACGCACTGAAGCATCACGGAGACAACTATTACAAGTGTTCCGTAGCATGCTTTTGCAATTCCATGCAGCGTTGTCTGAAACAGGGAGCCAGCGTGATGGACCTGCTTTTGAGGCCGCTGCTACAGTCGATGAAGTTCTGATGGAGGTAGAGGAAGCCGCAACTGAAGAATTCCCTCGTTATGGTGAAAGCCTACGAGCTCTTCTAAAGCCAATCTTCAAACTCTCCAAACGAACAGTTTCGCTTTCTATCGGACAGGTTCGTTCTTTACAGGAATGGACACTGCAAACTAGTTTCTCGAACACCCCGCGTTGGATTATTTTAGAAGGGGTTGAACAAAGTAGTGCAGGAACACGGAACAGTTTGCTCAAACTCTTAGAAGAACCACCTGATCGTACCTACATCGCCTTGATCACGGAACACCCCTCCCGTCTTTTGCCCACCATTTTATCACGGGTACAGCAATTTCAGGTGCGGCCATTTTCTGAAGATGAAAAGAACCAATTACTCTCCCAGATATTTTTTGCCGATGGGAAAGAATACGAAAATGTAAAAACTTACATGTTAGAGCGTTCTGGTATCCCTTGCAAAACAATTCGTTTGCGGGCCCAAGAATATCTGCAACGGGTGATAGAGGGGGATGTGCTCACCCACAACGAGTTAAGTGTTTTGTGTGATGAGCTTGACGAACCAGTGCGGCTCGAGTACTTTTTAGATGAATTCTTAGTTGCTCTTCGTGTAAAACATCTTCAAGGTGTCCTTACAACTAAAGAATCGATGCGCTTAGCTAAAGCTGCCGGGGAAGCTGAGCGAAAGGCCACAATATTTAATCAAAATAGAAAACTCTTTATTGAGTCTTTGCACTACCGGCTACAGGAAAAATTATGAATAAGTTTATTCGGCGAGCTTTTAATAAAATTGAAAAACTAAGCACCGATGAGATAAAAACGTTAGTTCGTTACCAAGCCTCTGAAAATGAATTATTGGGCAACGTACTGCAGAAAATTGATATTGGTGTATTAGTGACCAATGGGGCTGGTCGGGTTCTTACTTGTAATTCTGCAGTTAAAAGGTTGATTCCTCTATCACGGGTGATGAACGAAGGAACCAGTCTGAAATATGTTCTAGCCGACAAAGATGTAGCTGATTTTATGTTAGCAGCTATCGAAACAGTCAAAGATGAAGACGGGATAGAAAAAGAGTTCAATTTTCAGCATGGAGAGCTGGTGCGCACCATCTCTCTAGTAGTCTCTTCTTTTACGAGTGAATTAGACCCTGTTTTTGATCGAGATACTGGGAATCGCATCCTTTTTCTCGTTCATGATATTTCTGAGGAGAAGCGTCAGGAATCTCGATTACACCGTTCAGAAAGTTTAGCTTCGCTTACCACCGTAGCGGCAGGGGTAGCCCATGAAATAAAGAATCCACTAGCTTCCATCGGGATCCACTTACAATTATTACGAAAGGCCTTCCAACGTAAAGAATCTTTGACATTAAAAGATGCCTCCCGTTATCTCGATATAATAGACGAAGAAATAGAGCGTTTAAATGGTATTGTAGTTGATTTTCTGTTCGCAGTCAGACCTATGGATGTCCGCTTGCGTCTTGAAAGTATTAACCATATAATTAACGACGTTTGTAATTTTGTCAGTTATGAATTATCAGGGCACAAAATTCTTATTCGGCGCCATTTAGGAGAGTTTCTTCCCAAGTTGCGGGTGGATGAGAATTTATTCAAGCAAGCTTTATTGAATATAATTAAGAATGCAATGAACGCTATGGAAAAGGATGGCGGTATATTAACGATTACGACCAAGTTGGTTGGAGATCACGTCGCTATTATTCTCAACGATACGGGTAGTGGCATCGATGAAGCAACCTTGGCTAAGATATTTGAACCCTATTTTACAACAAAATCGAATGGCTCTGGACTGGGGTTAACCATGGTTTTTAAGGTAGTGAAAGAACATATGGGAGAGATTTCGGTCTCATCTAAGAAGGGAAAAGGGACAACCTTTTCCATTACCTTACCAGTTCCTACTTCTGAACGACTGGCTTTGGAGGCAGCTCAAACATGATGAATAGAGTGATTTTAATCGCTGATGACGAAAGAAATATTCGTACCGGCTTGCAAATTGCATTAGAAGATGAAGGATATACCGTGCTTTTAGCCGCAGATGGCGATGAAGCTTGGAAGATTATCTCCACACAACATGTGAATTTGTTAATAACTGATTTGAGAATGCCTGGAATGAGTGGTCAAGAATTGCTCAAGCGAGTTTCAGCATCCTATCCTACTATGCCTGTAGTGATTCTGACGGGACACGGGACTATTGAATCGGCGGTAGAGGCTATGCGCAATGGAGCGGTTGATTTTATTACGAAGCCGCTCAATCTTGATCGACTATTTTTATTAATTCGACGAGCTTTTAGTAATCTAGATCTCTATGAACAGAACACTGCCTTAAAAAAAGAGTTGGCTGAGCTGAAACGACAAAGTGGTTATGACAAGATTATTGGGAAAAGTGAACCGATGGTACGCTTGATGGATACCATAAAGCAGATTGCAGATGCAACTGCCAGTGTGCTGGTCACTGGAGAAAGTGGTGTTGGGAAGGAACTGGTAGCCGATGCCCTGCATAATCTTTCCAGTCGTGCTAACGGACCGTTTATTAAAGTGAGTTGCGCTTCTTTTGCTGAGACTCTCTTGGAAGACGAATTGTTTGGCCATGAAAAAGGAGCCTTTAGTGGTGCCGTATCTTCGCGCAAAGGTCGATTTGAATTGGCCCATAAAGGGACGCTCTTTCTGGATGAGATTGGTGAGTTAAGTCAAGCTACACAAGTAAAACTTCTTCGCGTATTACAAGAACGGCAGTTTGAACGCTTGGGAAGTGAGAAGACGATCACAGTTGATGTGCGCCTGATTGCTGCTACGAACAAAGACTTGAAAGATGAAGTGGCGGAAGGACGATTTCGTGAAGATCTGTACTATCGTCTTAATGTTATTCATCTAGAAGTTCCCCCTTTGAGAGAACGGAAAGAGGATATTCCTTTATTGATGGCACATTTTCTTGAAACCTATAATAAACGTAATAAACGGCATGTAGAGGGCTTTACTACCCGTGCTAGGGCCGCCATGCTATCGTATGACTGGCCCGGAAATATTAGGGAATTGGCTAATTGTGTCGAGAGTGCAGTCGTGCTTACTGCACAAAAAGTGATTGACTTAGATGATTTGCCTTCTGCAATTCGGACGGCTAGTGCGGAAGAGAGGGTTGTCATACCAGTGGGGACAAGTATGGAGCAGGCTGAAAAAGCACTCATTTTAGCAACGGTTGCCAGTAGTGGTGGAAATAAGTCCAAGGCTGCTGAAATACTGGGCCTCGCTCGTAAAACACTCTATAGGAAAATACAGGAATATCAGCTTGGACAAGAATGAAATTTACCACGTATTTGATGCTGAAGGTCTTTTATCCCAGCGTTTTGCCGGATATGAATATCGAGATGGACAGCTTGAGATGGCCCTTCTGATTAGACGGGCTTATGAGGAAAATGCAATTGCGGCGATTGAAGCGGGAACGGGGATAGGAAAGTCTTTTGCCTACCTTGTTCCGGCAGTACTTTGGGCCATAGAGCACCCTGAAGAACGTACAGTGATTGCCACCGCCACAATTAATTTACAGAACCAGCTCTTTGATAAAGATCTTGAGCAACTCTTTACAATAATGAACCAAAGATGCCCGATAGCTCTAGTGATGGGGAGGCGAAACTATCTCTGTTTGCATCGACTTGAGGAAAGAGTGGCAGAAGCTCCTTTACTGGCACGAGACCCCTTAAGTGAATTAGGGGCAATTGTGGCCTGGGCACAAACTACAGAGACTGGTCTCCGTACAGAATTTCCAGGTAGATTGCGAGGAGAACTCTGGGGTGATGTCTGTTCAGATCCTGATTTGTGTTTAGGGTATCGTTGTTCTTACTCACGTGATTGTTTCTTTATGAAATCTCGCAAGCGGGCGATGGAAGCTAAAATTTTAATTAGTAACCATCATCTTCTTTTTACGGATGCCCGTTCTCGAATGATTGATGAGTTAAGTTATGATGAAGAGTCGGTATTACCCCCTTTTCAAAGATTAGTTATTGATGAAGCCCATAATATAGAGAAGAATGCGACTGACTTTTTCACCACAACCTATAGTGGATATGATATGTTGCGCTCGATTGGACGAATTGCTCAAAAACGACGTCGTTCAAAAGGGTTAGTAGAGGAGTTGGCTCCCTATGCCACAGATGCGAATTTGGCTGGAGATATTCTCAATGTCATAGCCCAATTAGTAGAGGCTATTGGTTATGTGGATACCTTCCTAGTGGGTTTTATGCAACAGGTACGAAGTTTTAACTTCCTTGTGCAACCTCACATGCAGGATCAATTCACTGACTTTGTCCGTTTGTCAAAAGTTGTTATAGGGTATAGTGAAGAGTTGGGCGTACTTATAGCTAAGTTTTTAGAAGAAGGGGCGCTGCCGGATGAAATTGCCCATCGAGGGCGTGAATTGCATGTCCATGTTCTCCGGATTCGTGCTCGTGCTCAAGCCTTGGCTCAATTTATTGATTTTGATCACTGGACGGATGATATCTATTGGTTTGAGATGCTCGACTTCGGAAAAGGGGGCAAAAGTGTTGAAGTACATGTCTCTCCACTTTCAGTTGCAGAAGCTCTTAAAAATACCATATTTCAAGGATTGTCCACCGTCATCTGTACAAGTGCTACTTTAGACTTGCATGATGAGTTTGCCTATTGGGGGTCACGTATTGGGTTACCTCTGCAGAATGATCGCCCCTATTATACTGCAGTTCACCACTCACCATTTAATTTCAAAAATAATCTCTTATTATTAACACCACATGATGCTCCAGTTTTTTCTAATAAAAATCCTGAGGAATTCTTTACGTATGTAAGTGCGAGTGTACTGGATGCTTTAATTGCTTCTGGTGGTGGTGGGTTAGTTCTCTTTACCTCGTATGCCATGCTCAAACAAGTAGCCGACGAATTGAGAGGAGAGTTGGAAAAAGCGGGGATCTCACTCTTATGTCAGGGAGAGGAAGATAGATCTCAACTATTACGACATTTTTCTGACGATATGGATAGTGTTTTATTTGCCACTGACTCCTTTTGGGAAGGGGTAGACGCTCCTGGTAATACATTACGGTTAGTGATAATTGTTAAATTACCATTTAGAGTTCCTACCGATCCTGTTTTTCGTGCCCGCCAAGAATCGTTAGATAAAGAGGGGAAAAGTGGATTCTTCGCTTTAGCCTTGCCTGAGGCTACAATGAAACTAAAACAAGGATTTGGTAGACTATTGCGGAATACGGTAGATACGGGAATTGTATTGATTTTGGACAGCCGGGTCGTGAACAAGCAGTATGGTCGCTGGATGCTGCGAGCGTTACCGGAGTCGTTCCATCCTGAAACTACGACGGCAGGAATCTCTGAAAAGATAGAATCGTTTCTTTACAGATAAGGGCTATCCGGAGATAGCCCTTTGACCAAAATAGCATGCGTTTAAGAAATTACAGCAAGAATGTCAGCCATGTGAAGAATTAAATATTCTTCTCCTTCTGTCTTTACAGAGGTTCCGGCATACTTGTCATACATAACTTTGTCGCCTTTCTTAACTGTGATAGTCTCATCGTCACCCACTTCAAGGACATGAGCAATCTGTGTCTTCTCCTGAGCTGTCTGCGGGATAAAGATACCCCCTGCAGATTTTTCCTGAACCTGCTCCATCTTGACCAGTACTCTGTCTCCCATCGGTTTGATAGTCATAAATTCCTCCTGTATGCTATATGCGTTTAATTTTTGGATATTGACTTTAAATCCACTTGCAATATACGCACAAAGGCAAATGCGGTCAAGCAATTCACCAATAATCGACTATCTTGTTGGTAATTGGCCGTAAGAGGATAATGTGTAGGCTAAGGCAGGTCGCTTTCGAGGCATATCACTTTCCGTTTTCAGTTTCTCTTTGTATATTAAGTGTGTGATAGAGGAGAACGTTGTGAGTCAAACACCAGGGATAAGATACAAGAAAGCTTTACATGTATGTGTGGATAGGTTGGTCAGTGAAAATAGCACCGATCCATTTGTTGTAGCTGTCCGTTTTTTTCGGATGGGCGTTGTCCTTAGCCGACTGGGAGAGATAGGTGAATCTATCCGTTGTTTTACCAATGCTTTTACCATGCGAGATGCAGCTTTTGAAAAACAGAATCAGGAAGAGGGCTGGCGAGAATTTCATGATATGCAGATGGCTGTCTATATTTTAGGGAAGAAAAAGAAATATATAACGTCCTTGGCCGAAGGTGATATGGTTCATGATTTAATCAAGCAGCGTTGGAATCATTTACAAATAGAGTTGAAAAACTCAGAGATTCCCTTTAGAGGAAATAATTTACCTGCTTGGTTTAGAACCGTGAAAATTGATTTTCCTTGGGATATGGAGGATGTGGAGAGTCTCTTTTTAGACCAAACAGCTCAACATGACCAAGATCGGCTGTTGAGTTGTGTCAAAATGACTCAGTAATTTAGGAAATATGACGAGGTGTGTGGTTTTGTCACACTTACGGGAGAGTTATACGTAAGTGTGACAATTAAATTAAGTAGTTTATAATTATAATTGGCTTCTAACTAGTACCTATATATAGAAATAAATAATTTACAATTTAATATCTCATAGTTGGCATAGTACTTGCATGCTTGTATATAGGAGGAACTACTATGAAGAGCAAGTCAAAAGTCTTGAATGAGCATGATCTGTTCGAGGACGAAAATATCCTCTCTATGTATTTAAAAGAAATTAATAGAATCCCCCTTCTTACAAGAGAAGAGGAGGATAAGTATGCTAGGTTAGCGGCCGAAGGTGATACACACGCACGCCAAAAGATGATTGAATCTAACCTTAGGTTTGTTGTAAATCAAGCTAAACGGTATCAGAATCAGGGAATTCCCTTAATTGATTTAATTAATGAAGGAAATATTGGGCTCATGAATGCTCTTGAAAAATATGATGTAGATCGTGGTTACCACTTTATTAGTTATGCGGTCTGGTGGATTCGTCAGGCTATCCTTAAAGCGATCAGTGAAAAATCGAGAACTGTACGCTTACCGTTAAATAGGGCCAATGAATTGGTTCAAATTCAGAAGGTACAACATAAGTTGTTACATGAAAACGGGGAAGAGCCTACTGACGAGGAAGTTGCTGAAGCAATGCAGATGGACCCACAACTAGTTGGTGATTTACTCTCCATCAGCCGTGATATGGTGAGCTTAGATGCACCAGTATTTGGAGATCCTTCAAATTCAACCGTGGGTGATTTTATAGAAGATAATTACCGTTCTGCAGAAGATATTCTTTTAGAAAAATCACTAAAAGATGATATTAACCAAGCCCTTGAGATCCTTACTGAAAAAGAGCGAGAAATTGTTGAAATGCGTTTTGGACTCAATGGGGCAATCCCCATGTCTCTCAAAGAGATTGGCGAAATCTACAATTTAACGAAAGAAAGAATTCGTCAGATTGAGAAAAAGGCAATTGAACGGATGAAGCAACCAACGCGCCTGAAAGCGCTTAAATCATATACTGCCTAAGGCAGAAACCCTCCTTGCATTGACAGGGAGGGTTTTCTCATATAAGTTTAATCATCAAATTTTGTTTATATAAACTCAATCTAGAGGGGGTTTTCATACATGGGTAAACAAGGAAAAAAGTATGTATATTTTTTCGGTGAAGGTAAGGCTGAGGGAAAAGCATCGATGCGAGAGTTGTTAGGTGGCAAAGGTGCTAACCTAGCAGATATGACTTCTATTGGCCTTCCTGTTCCTCCAGGGTTTACCATCAGTACTGAAGCGTGTGCGTATTATAGTAATAATAATGGTACATATCCTGATGGATTACGCGAAGAGGTTCTTGAACACTTAGCACATCTTGAGAAAGTGATGGGAGCTAAATTAGGCGATCCTGAAAACCCATTATTGGTATCTGTCCGCTCTGGAGCGGCTTCATCCATGCCTGGTATGATGGATACGGTCCTCAATCTAGGGATGAATCCTGACTCAGCCAAAGCTTTAGCCAAAAAAACTGGAAATGAACGATTTGCTTGGGATAGTTATCGTCGTTTTATGCAGATGTTCGGGGATGTAGTGATGGGGGTCCCGCATGATGATTTTGAACATGCTCTCCATGCTGTAAAAACTGAGCGTAAAAGAGCCCTCGACTCTGATTTGTCGGTTGATGATCTTCATGAAGTTATTAAGCGGTACCGCGCTATATACAAGAAAGTGAAAGGAGAGGATTTTCCTACCGATCCTATCGATCAATTGTTTAAGTCCATTGATGCTGTTTTGGATTCATGGAACAATGATCGTGCGATTAAGTATCGCCAAATGAATGATATCAGGGGTTTAGTGGGAACTGCAGTCAATGTGCAGTCGATGGTCTATGGAAATATGGGTTCCACCAGTGGAACCGGGGTAGCCTTTACCCGTGACCCTTCTACCGGAGAAAATAAATTCTACGGTGAATACCTCATGAATGCCCAAGGCGAAGATGTTGTGGCTGGAATTCGTACTCCCCAGACTATAGATACCTTACGTGATGTAAATGAAAAGGTATATGACCAATTATTTGAAATCCGTGATCTATTAGAAAAGCATTACCGGGATATGCAGGATGTTGAGTTTACGATTCAAGAAGGTACACTCTATATGTTGCAGACCCGAAATGGAAAACGGACTATCTTTAGCTGGTTAAGAACCCAGGTCGAGATGGTCGAAGAGGGGCTCATCACTAAAGAAGAAGCCGTCTCACGCATTCCAGCTGGAGAATTTAATAAGTTATTTGCTCCCGTACTCGATAGCGAAGACATTAGTCAACGAGGCTTGAAAGAGGTTGCGAAAGGCTTGAATGCCAGTCCTGGTGGTGCCTGTGGACAAATATATTTTTCAGCTGAAAAAGCTGAAGAGATGGCTGGTCTTGGAAAAGATGTCATTCTAGCAAGAAGAGAGACTAGTCCTGAAGATATTGGAGGAATGGGTGTTGCCAAAGGTATTATTACCACTCGTGGTGGTATGACCAGTCATGCAGCCGTTGTTGCACGTGGTATGGGGTGTCCTTGTGTCTCAGGCGCTGGTGATATCGACATTGATTATGCTGCAGGGACCTTTAGTGTAAATGGGACGACCCTTAAAGAGGGTGATTTTATCTCTATTGATGGTTTCACAGGGCAAGTGTTTGCCGAGAAAATTGCGGTGAAACCTTCTGAGATTGTACAAGTGCTCAGTGGAAATATGGATCCTGAAGATTCTCTCCTGTTTAGCAACTATAATAAGTTTATGAACTATGTTGATGAAGTGAGAACCTTAGGCGTCAGAACTAATGCTGATACTCCCGCGGATGCTCAGATGGCAATTAAGTTAGGAGCTGAAGGGATTGGTTTGTGCCGAACTGAACATATGTTCTTTGGTGGACAACGTATAATCAGTGTACGTAAGATGATTTTAGCTAACAATACGATTGAAAGAGAGAAAGCTTTAGCTGAATTATTACCAATGCAAAGGGCCGACTTTGAAGGTATTTTTAAAGAGTTAGATGGTATGCCTTGCACAGTGCGTCTCCTTGATCCACCACTACACGAATTCTTACCGAATGATCACACCAGTCGCCATGAGATGGCTCTCCAACTGGGTGTCTCGGTTGAGGAGATTGCCCATAAAACTACCCAGTTACATGAATTTAACCCGATGCTAGGATTCCGTGGTTGTCGTTTAGCTATTGTGTATCCTGAAATCTTAAAAATGCAGGTTAAAGCTATAATTGAGGCTGCTTTGAATATGGCTGCAAAGGGTGTGAAGGTGTATCCTGAGATCATGATTCCTCTCGTAGGCCATTACAAGGAATTTGAGTTTACTAAGAAACATGCAATTGAAACTATAGATACAGTATTTGCTGATCGTGGTGAAAAAATTGATTATACGATTGGTACGATGATTGAGGTACCAAGAGCTGCAGTCACTGCTGATGAAATTGCAAGAACGGCTGAGTTCTTTAGTTTTGGTACAAATGATCTTACCCAAATGGCGTGTGGTTTTTCACGTGATGATGCTGCAATTTTCCTAGGGCCTTATGTGAATGACATCGATAAACAGTTCTATGATTATGACCCGTTTGCAACCATTGATGTGGATGGAGTAGGGAAGTTGGTAAGCATGGCAGCAAAATTGGGACGTTCTGTTAACCCAAAACTAAAACTTGGTATTTGTGGGGAACATGGTGGTGATCCAAAGTCCATTACTTTCTTTAATGCAGTTGGACTTGATTATGTGTCCTGTTCACCGTTTCGCGTCCCAGTAGCGCGTTTAGCGGCTGCACAGGCAGCGCTACAAGATAAGAAATAGACTTGATTCAAAACAGGGGGTAGCCATACCCCCTGAATAATTATCAAAGAGACTCAACGTTTTCGTATATCTATTACTCCGTATCCTTGCTATTAGCACTTCTATCTTTTCTGCCTGAATCGACTTGCTAATTTATTTACGATTACTATATAATCACTGAACAGGTGCTTTAAGGTTGCGAAGCTGATAAACACTGATAAGAGGTAACGTTGTGGAAGTAAAAATGGCAGATCTGCCCGGCGTGGGCAAGAAAATTTCATTTATAACAGCAGAAAATCAGAAAATCGTAATCGTGATCCACCACTCTGGTAAACGGGATCTCTATTTTTTTCAGGACCCCGACGAAGATGAGGCAGATTATTTTCTGTCATTAACACCGGAAGAAACCCGAGAAATGGGAGCCCAGCTTTTAGGGGTAGCATACCACCCTGTGGATGACGATGAAATGAAGATTCTCCAAAACCAGTTGGTTATGGAATGGATCAAGCTCACCCCCGAATCTCCGTTTGTGGATAAACAGATTGCCGAGTCCCAGATTCGAACCCATACAGGGGCCTCGATCATTGCGGTTATGCATGGGGATGATATAATAG